>CANRGW010000051.1 GCA_947630205.1 uncultured Bacilli bacterium | reverse complement strand
TGATTTACTAATGAAATTATTTTTCCCATGATTACCACCTTCTAATTATGTTGACAAATATATTCTATCAAAAATAAAGAAAATAAGCAAAGGTATTTCTACATTTACTAAAAAAAGTTACTAATTTGTAACTTATTTTTTCATAACTTTATTTTTTAATTTTAATAACTATTTGATAATAATCATCAAATTCAATTTCTTCGGTATCAATTCTAATATTATTTTGTTTAATTCTATCAGTTGTTTTCTTTAATTCTAAAACGGCCCCTTTAGTATCAAATATAGTCATAACTGGGTCTAATCTAATATAATCTTTTTTAGTTGCATTATTAGAATTATCATTTACAGAGTCAATAATTTCAACATCATCCATTTCTTTAGGTTTAGAACTAGTATCTATATTAGGTACTGTATCCGTAAATGAAGTCCAATTATCTTCTTTAGAATTATAATTATCCGAAGAATTATAGTTATCTTCTCTAGAATAATTTTCTTCTAAAGAAGCATTATTGTTAGAATTAATATTATTAGTATCATTAGTATTATCATTGAAATTATTATTCATGTCATTAGAAATTGGTTTAGAAAAATCAAAATAGTTTGGTTTATTAGTATTTGTATCTTGCATATCATAATTATCATTAGATTGCATATCAAAATTAGCATTATTATTTGGAACATCAACAATATTTAAAGGTTCATTAAATAATCCACCTTGTCTTCCTGACATATTGCCAGTTGAAAAGTTATTATTAGAATTATTATTAGGAAATGAGAAATCGTTAATTGGACCATTAGAATTAGGTATTGGAAAATTATTATTGCTATTAGAAAAATTATTAGAAAAATCATCATTAAAGTTTTGTCCTGAAAAATCATTACCAGTAAATTCCGAACCATTATTTCCAAAATTATCATTAAAATTATTAGAATTACTTGAAAAATCATTTTGATTATTAAAACTTCCAGGACCTTCATTTACAAAGTTTGGTAAGAATTTATTTTCTTTTGGAGATGAAACATCTTCTTTTATTTGACTAACAAACCGATTAGAGTCATCTTCATCATTAGATGGGATTGAACCATTCATTCCTTGATTATTAGAAATAGGACTATTATCAAGCATAGAACCTAAAGAACCCGGGTTGTTATTTGGTTGAACATTATTTGGTGCTCCAAAAGGATTATTATTAAAAGAAATATTTTGATTATTCGCTTCTGGCATAGAATTAGCAAACATATTGCCTTGTCCCATACCATTATTACCATTCATACCAATTGCTTCATTTGCTAAAGCCGAACTAGAATATTGATTATCAAAAGCATTAGATGGTTGTTGATTATAAGGATTGGCTTGATTACTAAAATTTGGAATATTATTGAACATACCATTATTTATAGAACTTTGATAATCATTTAACCCCATATTACCATAGTTATTTCGATAATTATTCGGAGCATTAAAATTATTTCCATTACCTCCAAAATTACCATTCATCACATTTCCATTATTCATATTAGTATCAACTATCCTTTCTTCTATTTCTTCAACTTTAGCACTATTTTCTTCTAAAGAAGTATTGGCTTGCATCTTTTTTATTTCACTGTCTAATTCCCGAACTGTTAATCTTTCATCACGAATTCTATCTAAAAATTTTAATTGTTGTTCTCGATCTTTTACATTAAGAAGACTTCTTGCATGTCTTTCTGATATTTGATTTTTAACAAGGGCATCTTGAATTTCTTCTGGTAAAGCCAAAAGTCTTAGTTTATTCGCGATCATTGGTTGACTTCTTCCCATTGTCTTGGCTAACTGCTCTTGAGTCATATTTTCTAGTTCTAAGATTTTTTTATAAGTTCTGGCTTCTTCAATAGCACTTAAATTCCGTCTTTGTAAATTTTCAAGAAGAGATACTTTAGCACTTTCATTATCATCCATTTCCCGAATAATAGCAGGGATTTTTGTTAAACCGGCTAAGGCTGCTGCTTTCGTTCTTCTTTCACCAGCAATAAGTTCATATTTATCCCCAAAAGGTCTAACAATTACTGGTTGAATAACTCCATGTTCACGAATAGACTCTGCAAGTTCTTCTAAACCAGACTCATCAAATACTTCTCGTGGCTGAAAGCGATTAGGAATAATGTCATCTATCGGCAATAGAACGACTTTTCCCTCTATGACATTGTTATTCATACAATCCCTCTTCTTTCTTTTTACCAAGTTACCCTATAGTAATATATTATCTCAAAATCTTTTTTTTGACAATCTTTTTTTGCTATTTTTCTTTTTTTTAAACATTTCCCAAAAGAATTAAAGAAAAAAATATTATGCTAATAGAAACATAATATTATTATATTTATCTTTACTAAAAAAGAATTAATTTATTTATTTTTCTTATATTGTTTTTTTATAACTTCATATCTTCTTGGATATTTAGAAGGAGTAGAGGAAGTTTTTTTAATTTTAACTAAAGTTCTTAAACTATTTTCTTTTGGTAAATTAAATTCTATTAATTCTTCTAAAGAAGCGTTTACGTCTAAAATTATTTTTTTGGCTTCTTTTATTTCTTCTTGAACATTACTTTTCATAGCAATAAAATAGCCATTTACTTTCACAAGGGGAAGACAAGTTTCAACTAAAATTCCTAAATGAGCAACAGCTCTTCCTACAACTAAATCATATTCTTCTCTTGTTACTTTAGCATAATCTTCTACGCGGATACATTTAGTATCTATTCCTTTTAAATCTAACTCTTTTATTACTTCCTTTAAATAATTTACTCTTTTATTAAGAGCATCTAAAAGGGTTATTTCTAATTCGGGAAATACTATTTTTAAAACAATTCCGGGAAAACCTGCACCTGTTCCAACATCTAAAACTTTTACTTTTTTGGTTAAATCAAAACCTTTTATTAAAGTCAAACTATCAAAAAAATGTTTTAAATAAACTTCTTCTTTTTTGGTTATAGTTGTTAAATTTATTTTTTCATTCCAAATAATAAGTAAATTATAAAATTGTTCTAATTGCTCTTCTTGTTTTTTTGTTAAAGAAATATTTATCTTTTGTAGTTCTTCTAAAAATTCCTCTTTAGTCATGTTTTAACCTCTTTAAATAAATATTTAAAACAGCAATATCACTTGGATTAACACCACTTATTCTTGATGCTTGACCAAGAGTTAAAGGTTTTATTGCTAATAATTTTTGTCTTGCTTCACTGGCTAAATTAGGAACTTCTTGATAATCGATATCAGGTATTTTAATACTTTCTAATTCTTTTAATTTAGAAGCCTCTTTTAAGGCTTTTTTTATATATCCTTCATATTTTACAAATATTTCTACTTGTTCTAAAACTTCTTTTGGATAACTATTAGGAACTTTTCCGAAAGAAACTAATTTGGTAAGAGTAACTTCTGGTCTTTTTAAAAATTCATATAAAGTTAAACCATCAAGAATAGGGGTTGTTTGTAATTCTTCTATAATAACTTTATCACTAGGTAAAATCTTTTTTTCTTTTAAATATTCTTTTAATTCTTCTATTTGTTTTAATTTGTTTTGAAATTTTTGATATCTTTTTTCATCAATTAAACCAACTTGATGTCCATATTCTCTTAATCTTATGTCAGCATTATCATGACGAAGAAGAAGACGGTATTCAGCCCTTGATGTTAACATACGGTATGGTTCTTTCGTACCTTTCGTGACTAAGTCATCAATTAAAACGCCAATATAGGCTTCATCTCTTTTTAAAATTAAAGGATCAAGTCCTCGAAGTTTTAAACTAGCATTAATGCCAGCCATTAAACCTTGAGCCGCGGCTTCTTCATATCCACTTGTACCATTTATTTGTCCGGCTGTAAATAAATTAGCAATTTTTTTATTCTCCAAACTTGCTTGCATTTCTAAAGGATCAATTGCATCATATTCAATAGCATAAGCATATTTTAATATTTCAGCATGTTCTAAACCTTTTAAACTATGAACCATTTTTTCTTGAATATCATGAGGCATACTAGTAGAAAAACCTTGCAAATAGATGTCATCATAATAAAGACTTTCAGGTTCAAGAAATAATTGATGCCGTTCTTTATCTTTAAATTTAACAACTTTATCTTCAATAGATGGACAATATCTAGGACCAATTCCTCTTACATAGCCACCATACATACTTGATTTATTTAAATTATCCCGAATAATTTTATGAGTTTCTTCATTTGTATACGTTAAATAACATGGTACTTGTGAGGAAATTTGATAAAGGGGAATAGTATCATAAGAAAAAGTTCTTAAAACATTATCACCATCTTCTCTTTCTAAAACCGAAAAATCAATGGTATCCCGTTTAATTCGTTGAGGGGTTCCAGTTTTTAATCTTTGAATAGTAAGACCTAATTTTCTTAAATTATCACTTAAGTTCTTGGCTTCCTTTTCGCCATGAGGGCCACCTGGCGTTCTTTTTGAACCTACTAAAATATCGGCTTTTAAATAGGTACCGGTTGTTAAAACGACTACCTTACTTAATATTTCTTCTCCGGACTCTAACTTAACTCCATAAACTTTATTATCTTTAACAAGTAAATCATCAACGATTGCTTCTTTTATTTCCAAATTTTTTGTACTTTGTAAAGTTTTTAACATTTCTTTAGGATAAGTGATTTTATCAGCTTGGGCTCTTAAAGCCTGAACAGCAGGACCTTTTTTAGTATTTAACATTTTTAGTTGAATATGACTTTTATCAGTATTAATACCCATTTCTCCACCTAAAGCATCAATTTCGCGAACTAGAACACCTTTTGCTGGTCCTCCAATACTTGGATTACATGGCATATCAGCAATATTTTTAATATTTCCCGTTACTAATAAAGTCTTATGTTTTAATCTAGCAAGAGCAAGACTTGCTTCACATCCAGCATGACCTCCTCCAACTACAATAGCATCATATTCCATTCTATCACCTCAACTTCAATATTAGAGATTATACACCTAATTTTTTTTTCTGTAAATAAAAACCTCAAAAGAAAAAAGAAAGACTTTTTTAAATCTTTCTCTACATTATTAATTTCTTTCTTAAATTATCTAAAATTGCTTCTTCCTTAACTTTTAAATTCATTTTATTTAAAGTATCATCACATATTCTTTCGGTTTTATAATAGAAAGTTTCTATAAGTTTAAGAGCATATTCTGATGATTTGATTTTAACTCCTAAAACTCTAAAAAAGATATATTGAATTATTTTTAAAAGAACAATGGCAAGTTTACTTTTAAAAGAAGTATTTCCAGGCATTTGTAAACAAATTATCAAAGAAAAAATTATTATTCCAAGTTTTCCAAACCGAAAGGCTTTAATAATAGTTTCCCATTGACTAGACATATTCTCTAAAAGATTAGGCATTTCTTGATGCTTTTTAACATTTACAATACTAAATTCTTTTTCTAATTCTTCTTGTCTTTCCATATCTTTCTCCTTTCTTATTATAAATCTTCTAAATCATCTTGAATTAATTCTAATGATGCTTTGGTAAAATTAAGTGATAATTTTGATATTAAGTCTTTATCTGTTACTTCTTTTAACGTTTTTCTTTCTGTTTCCACACAAATCATTATATTATGAAGATTACCAAGTTCTGTTAACAAATAGTAAACTTTTTTCTTATATTCTGTTTTACTACTAACAAAATACTTTTTACCATTATTTAAAGTTACTTCATCTTTAATTTCTAACATTTTTTCTTACTCCTAAAAAAGTCTTTTACTTTTAAAACTTTCTCTTGAATATTAAAAGGTTCTACTTCTAAAGGTTTATCATATTTATAAGCAAGTTCTAAAAGTTGAAAATTAAGGGTATCAACTTTTTCTTCTAACGTATTAATATCTAATATATTATTAGTATAGGCTAAGTAATTTTCATAAAATTTCCTTAAATTATAATAAACTTCAAGTAAAAATTCATTAGTTACAATATCTTGTTCAAGATCTCTTTCCAAAAGATGAAAAAACATATATTTAAGAAAATCTGTTATTATTTTTCCTATTACTAATTTTGTATCTTTTACATTAACTAAAGTTAACATTTCTATAAGGGAAAAAGTTATAAACACATCTTTTAAAAATTTTATAAGTTTCCACCTTTTTGTTTTTATATCTATTTTAAGGGGAATTTTTTCTTCTTCCTCTTCACATCTTGTAATTGACTCTATTAAATATTCTTTATTAATATTTGCCGAACTAGAACAACGTTCTATAAGTATATTTATAGCCGTTTCTAAATAAGTCATTTTAAGTAGCCCCCTTAGGTCTTTTAATTATATCAAATCTTTTAAAATAAGTAAAGTCTATTATTTTCCAACACAAAACTTACTAAATAATTCATCAAGCAATTCTTCTTCATAAGCATCTCCAATTATCGTTCCTAAAGTATTCCAAATTGTTTTTAAATCTATTTCTAACATATCAAGACCAATTTCTTTTTTTATACCATCTTCTATATCTGTAATAAGGTTTAAACATTCTTTTATTTTGGCAAGTTGTCTTGCATTAGTTATATAATTATAATTACTTTGTTCTAATTTAGATAAGTTAAATAATTCTTTAATTTTATCTTTTAAAGGTAAAATACCGGTTGGCGTTAAAGTATTAATATAAACAATAGGTAAGTTTTTAATTTTAGCAATATCAATTTTATCTGGCAAATCATTTTTATTAATTACAACAATTGTTGTTTTATCTTGAACTTTTTCTAATAATTCTAAATCTTCTTTTGTTAACTTTTCATTATTATTTAAAAGAAGTAATACTAAATCTGCTTCATCTAAACTATTTAAACTTTTTAAAACGCCTATTTTTTCAACTGTATCATCAGTTGTTCTTATACCTGCTGTATCAATAAGATTTAACTTAATTCCAGATATTAAAATACTTCCTTCAACAATATCTCGCGTTGTACCAGGAATATCTGTAACAATGGCTTTTTCTACTTCCAATAATTGATTTAATAAACTACTTTTTCCGACATTTGGACGACCTATAATAACAGTCTTTATACCATTTTGAATTATTTTTCCATCTTCTGATTGTTTAATTATTTCTTGTAAACTCGTTTTAATACTAGTAAGTTCTTGTTTTAAATCATTAACTGTAACTTCATAGATATCTTCATATTCGGGATAATCAATATTAACCTCTATATTAGAAATAAGATTTATTAGTTTTTCTCTTAAGTTTTTTATTAAAGTACTTCCATATCCCGTTAAAGAATTAATAGCAATTTTTCTTTCTTTTTCCGTTTCACTATTAATTAAATCAGCAACGGCTTCGGCTTGCATTAAATCAATTCGTCCATTTAAAAAGGCTCTTTTGGTAAATTCACCGGCTAAGGCTGCTCTAGCACCATTTAAAAATAATAATTCTAAAACCTTAGTTGTTGTACTAATTCCTCCATGACAATTTATTTCAACAACATCTTCTCTTGTATAAGTTTTAGGAGATTTCATAACATTTACTAATACTTCATCTATTATTTCATCGCCTCTAACTATATATCCATAATTAATAGTGTGACTTGCTACTTTTTCTAAATCTTTTCCTTTAAAAATTTTATTTACTATAGAAATAGCATCTTTTCCACTTACTCTAATTATAGAAATGGCTCCAACTCCTAAAGTTGTTGCTATACTTGCTATTGTATCTTCCATAGATATCCCTCATTTCGAGAAAGATTATATCACAAAAATAAAACTATGTCTAAAAAGGACATAGTTTCACTTAATCAAGGACTTGAAAATTTACTACAATGAACTTTAATTATTAATTTTTTCTTAAACTGTTTTAATTATAATTAAGGTGTTAGTTTAAGTTCTTTAGATTTTAATTCTTTAGAAAAAATAACATCTAATTCTAAAAGACTTTCTTTTAATCTTAAAAATAAATTTTTTATTTCCTTTTCCGGATTTGGAAAAATCGAAGTTATAATATCATATCTTTTGGTCAATAAACCTTGAAGTATAAATAAAATATCATTAGTACAGAACTTAGGATTTAATAAACGAATAAAAAATAATATTTTATCACTCGGAATATCATAATTATTTAGTTTGCAATGATTAAAAATATTTTGTAAAAAATCACTTAAAAGAAAAAATTCTTCTTCCTTTAATGAAGTATTATCTAAAAGCATTAGGAAATTATCAATATCTTTTTTTAAATCTAAAAAGAGTAGATTATCACTTTGATATTTTTTTAAAGTATCCATTCCATAAATTAATCTATATCGTTTAGCAAAATTATGTCTTAGAGTAGGGGAAAGAAAATTTTCTAGTTCTTCTTTTGTATATATTTGTACTTCTAATTCTAAATTATTAGAGTATTCTCTTTCTTTTAATTCTTTTTCTGTTTCAAAATTAGTAGAAATTAATCTATAACTATTAAAAGGTATTCTTCTTCCTAAATTATTCATAAAATCTATTAAATTAAAAAAATCATCTGGTTCATCTTTTTCTTTTACAATTAATACTTTGTAAAGATTATTCTTTTTACTTTTATAATCAAGAAAAGCCATATCTCCGAAAGATATAATAC
>CANRGW010000050.1 GCA_947630205.1 uncultured Bacilli bacterium | reverse complement strand
ACCCTAAGTATGTATTAACGTTAGATAAATTTGATTTTTCTCAAAATGGGATAATTCATAAAAATATAATAGACTGGTTATTAGAGGAATAGAAAAGAAGTTGATTTTAGATTGACTTCTTTTTTTGAGGCTAAACAACTTTAAAGTCTTAGGGAAATAAAAGATTTAAAGATTTTTGAGTAAAATTTATGACAAAATTACAAAAAAATGTCAAAAAAATGTCAAAAAAATGTAATAAAACCAAAGGCAATGAATATCCGTAAAAACATTTCAAAATCCTTTATTTAATGCTATTTTGAATAATTTAATTTGACACAATGTCATATAACCCGACATTTTTCGCCTACCATTTATTTTATAATTTCATGATAGCATATTTTTCTTTTTTTGCAAGTAAATTCCCTTTATACTAATATCTAATTAATTTTTTTTACACATTTGACACTTTTAAGAAAAATAATATTATTCTAAGATAATTCTAAAAGCCGTTTCTGGACTTCTTCCATTACCTGCTGTAATTAAAACATCAATTGACAACGTAATTGTTGGTCTTGCTGTATATAACTCTCCAAAAGCCGAGATTAAAGGACTAACATAAAGTCCATCACCAGTATTTAATAAGACATCATTACTATCATATGGTGTTATTAACCAATAGTCTTCCCAATCATCATCCGTATTAAAAACACTACTTGTAAACATCTCTCCTACTCTTGGTAAGCCAACATAACCTTTAAAAACTTTAGAAGTTTTTTCACATGCTTTAGTTGTTGCATCACTTACTTCATTACAAATCGTTGTTTTATAACTATGGTAATCATAAATACCTAAATAATAAGTACCTTTAACTAACATATCACGATATTTTTTTGATATTCGATTATACCAAGTATTGTTCAAATAATAATCCCATAAATCATCAACTTTTATTTCGTAATTTCCATAGAGATTACTATCCGAAAATAATTTATAAACGGCTTCTCCCTCTGAATTTCTTAAAACATCCGTTGCTACTAATTTAGTTAAGTTATTTTCAATATCAACTATTCGATAAACTTTTCCCGCAAACATTACATATTCACCACTTACCCTTTTATTTAAAGGTGTATTTGTATCTTTTGGTCTTTCTATATCCCCTTTTAAACGATAGGGATTTTCTTTCGTTCCATCTCCTCCTTTAATTAATATATCCTTTTTTAAGACAATCGATGGTCTTACATCACTTGTTGAGACAATATCTTCAAAATCGGTAGGATTAGAGTGATATATAGAGTTTTTAGAAACTACATATACTGAACCATTATTATAATTTGTTAAAGTCCACCAACTAGAAACATTTTTTTGGTTATAATTTAAATAATTAAGAGGAATGGTATTATTAACTTTAATATTAAGATAAGACTCATAATACTCAAACAAATTTAATAAACCAACATTACCTTTAACAATAACTTTATCTGATTTTAAATCAGGATCAACTGCTTCATTATTTTCAAAAGTATCTCCCGTTGCATTCCAATTAGTATCTTCAACAATAATTTCTTTATAATTATATAAAGTATCTAAAAAATCTTCATTAAGCCATTCATAAACCCAAGAAGTATCCGAATAAATAGAAGAAGAACCAAAATTAATATTGGTAATTGGATCTTCTGTTATCAATTTTATTTCTCCTTCTTGATTTATACTAACTATTCTCCATAATTTTCCTGAATACCAAACATAATTAAAATTAATGCAATCATTATTTCCTGATAAATAAGTTGTTGTTGCTCCTGTTAACGGATTGTAATTATCTATTTTCGGATTACAAGTAGAATTTTTAATACTTTCTGATACTTTTTCTTTTAAGAGAGTATCAGTTGTAACAGTATCATCAGGTTTATCATCTAAAGATGGTTCTTCTTCTGGTGGAATATAAGGTTCATCAGGTTTAGGTTCTTCTATTACTTTTGGTTCTTCAATATTTATAAAGGAAACATATTCATCTTTTTCTAATATTAAAATATTATCTTTAATTTCAACATAATTTAAATAATCTTTAATAGCCGCTGAAATATTAGTATCATCCATTAATTCTTTTTTAAAATCCGTTTTTAAAAAAACTAATTGGTCGTTTGTTGAGTCTATTCCTAAAAAATCAAATAAAGTATTACAAGCATCTTGATTATATATATCCCCATCATTACATGTTAATATTTTTTCATTTTCATTAAATATCTTACTATAATTAGGATCTTTAGTTAGAAAGTTTTCAATATGATATAAATCATAAGTGGCATCAATATCATTGAAATATGCTATTTCTTCATATCTTCCAAGAAGTGGAACAGCATTACTATATAAAATGGAAAAAGTTAATAATACAAACATAGTTACTACTAATGTTTCCATTAAAATAAACCCTTTTTTATTCATATTGTATCCTTTCTAAAGGTATTACCTTTGTATTTTCTATTTTGATTTCATTATAACATGGATATTTTAAAAAGTAAATCAAGGAGGATAATATTAAAAAATTCTTTTTGGTAATTAAAGAAATCTTACATGTGTATAAAAAATAAATATTAGAATAAATTATTAATATAACTTGATTTTTAAAGAAAAATAGTATAATATAGTCAAATAAAATCAAAAAAAACAAAAAAAATGTTTTTTCGGTATTTAAATATGATATAATTAAAATATAAATGGGAGGAATATTTTATGAAACTTTTAAAAGTAAATGCTAATAATTTTAAATTATGTGCTGATAATTTTTCTATTTCATTTTTACCAACGGCTATTAAGACAAAAGAAGATAAAGAATTTGAATTACTTGAAATTGATGATGGGCTTTATGTTTTTAATACAATTGGTGTTATTGGTAAAAATGCCTCTGGAAAAACAACAACAGTTGAATTGTTATCTGTTGTATACGATTTATTTTCTAATTATAGAATTAAAAATTCCATTGATTTATTTAAATTTAATGATAAACCATTGCATTTAGATATAACTTTCTATCATGATGGTTTTATATATCGTTATTTAACAGATTTATATAAAGATTTAACATCTGTTGACAATAGTGTTATTTTTTTAAAAAATGAAAAACTTTTTAAAAGAAAATATTATAAAACACATGCTAAAAATTTATTAGAATATGAAGAATTTGAAGAAGTAATTAATAATCAGCAATTACCTAACGATACTTCTATGCTTTATTTATTATTTGAAAAAATTCAATTAAGAGGAATTTATTGTTCTAGTGATGATAATATGTATAGAAACTATGCTGGTGCATTTAATATTTATAAAACTATTGATGAGAACTTAGATATAGTAACAACTTTATTAAAAATATTTGATGAACATTTGGATAATATTAAAATGATTGATGATAATAAATTTAAAATCGTTTATTCAAATAAAAATACTAAAGAAGTAACTAGTAATGAACTTCATGAAATACTATCTAGTGGTACAACTAAAGGATTTGGATTATTTACTTTTGTAATATATTCATTAAAAACAGGTACAGATTTAATTATTGATGAAATTGAAAATCATTTTCATAAAACTTTAGTAGAAAATTTAGTTAGCCTTTATAAAGATAAAACGGTAAATAAAAAAAATGCTACTTTAATATTTACAACTCACTATTGCGAACTACTTGATTTGTTTGGTCGAAGTGATAATATTTACATTAGTAAATTTGATAAAAATATTATATTGGAAAATATGCATAACGATTATAATTTTAGAACAGAATTAAGTAAAAGTAATAAGTTTTATAATAATGAATTCAAAACTGATGTTGATTATAATGCCTTAATGAATTTCAAAAAGGAATTAATGAAATGAGATATTTATTAATGTGTGAGGGTCCAAATGAAGAAACTATAATAAATATCTTACTAGACAATAATAAGCTAAAAATATCACGAGATGATTTAATTGGATTAAGACCATATAATATTAGACAACTTAATAATCCTAACATTATTTATGAATTAAAAAGATATAATAATCCTGTCATTATTTATAGAATTGGAGATACCCAAAATGATAAAATTTCTATACCTAGAGAATTAAAAAGAATTGTTTCTCAAGATAAAATTTATAAATATTGCACTAAACCTGAATTAGAAATAATTTTCATAATAAATGAGAATTTAATGGATAATTATGAAAAAGTAAAAAGTAGTATGAAGCCTAAAACTTTTGCTAAAAAGAATATAAAATTTAATGGTATAAAATATGATAATTCTTGTAAATTTTATGAAATGTATTATGCTGGAAAAAATGTTGCAAAATTAGTTAAAAATTTGAAAGATTATAAGAAATATAAAAAGCATAATAAAGATGAAAAGTATTTAGCAGATTTATTAAAATAAATATATTAAAAAGTAATATGATTTTTGAACCATATTACTTTTTTATTGTAAAATGCTTTTTATTTCTTTTTCCGTTAAAGATGTAGATTTGCGTATCATTTCTATTGAAGCACCATTTTTATAAAAACTTTTTACTGCTTCTTTTATGCCTTCCTTAATACCCTCTTTTATCCCTTTTTTTACGCCTTCTTCAAGGCCTTTTTTTACACCTTCTTCAAGACCTTCAGCATGTGATCTTTCTTTTATTTCTAAATTAATTCCTTCTTGAAGCATCTTTTCATCTTTTTCTTTATCATAATATATTCCTAAGAAATCTTCATCCTCACACATATTTATCACCGTTCTTTCCATTAATTTTTTTACTTTTTCGGGTGTCCTTAATTCGCTTATGCATTTATTGAATTCTTTCTTTTTGGTTATACACATTGAAGCACCTATTCTTATCAAGTCTTTTTTGTTGTCATCATATCCCTTAAGTTCATTATTATTATACCAAATTTTATAGCATTCAGCAATATTGATATTTAAAATCTTTCTTTTTTCACTTAAAATATATCCATATTTATTCATATAAAAATATGTATCTATTACTTCATTTAGATCATTTAGAAAAAAATCATTAAAATTTACTAATATTGTCGTTGGTATTTCTTTATAATTAGTTTCTTTTCTTATTCCACTACTTGATACTTCTTCTAAATAAATTATATTTCTATTTATTATTGCTTCATAGCAATAGCCTTTTATATTTACTTCTATTATTATACGAGTTTTATCTTGTGCTTGTTCTTCTTCTTTTACTCTTAATACTACATCTCTTTCTGTTTCTTTCTCTCCTACTGTTTTATTTGGTATTTTTAAAGGAACTAATTTTACTTTGTTTTCTAATAATTCATATCTTATATTTAAGATAATTGATATTAACATTGTTGTTATTTCCATATTTTCTGGATTAGCATACATTATCTTAAATGCTTCATCATAGGATAATCTTAACATTTCATTAGGTTTTAGTTTTCTTTTTGCTTCTATTATACTTTTTGTCATTTCTTCTCCTTTCTTTTTATTTTTTTCTTAACAAATTCTTTTCACCTCCTTCTTCTTGTTAAGATGAGAATTACTTCTCTTTAATAATATAACCGGTTTCAAAATGCTTTTTAGTTTTAAAATGTTTTTTTAAAGTCCTTGCTGTATATACGTTTAAAAAGGGATAAAGGTGAATTTTTTTCACCTTTTTTAATTTCAAAAAAAAACTTATTGAATAAACAATAAATTTTTCAATAATAAATTTCTTTTTTAACTTGCTAAAGATATTTCAAAAGGTGTTTCACTAGTTCTTCCATTACCAGAAGTTATAACAACTTTATTTGATAAAGTTATCATTGGATGAACACTTCCAAGTGTTGGTTCTAATAATTCTTCTTCGTCTTCAATCGCAGGATATTTATTTAATTTATCATAATCGACTTTAAAAGTATAAATATTATTATAAGGTGTTAAAAACCAAGAAGTATCATCTTCATTTAAAGGAGCAGCAAACATTTCTCCAACTCTTGGTAAACCTACATAGCCTTTCCAAGTTGCAGTCGTTTTTTCACATTCTTCAACCGTTTTATCATCTACTTCTTTACAAATAGTTGCTTTATAACTTTGATAATTATAAGTTTCTACATAATAAGTTCCCTCTACCATCATTTCACGATAATCACTAGAAATACTATTTAACCAAGTATTATTTAAATAATAATCCCAATAGTTATCATCATTAGAAGTATTTCCATAAATGGAACTAGTTGAAAAATATTTTTCAAGAATTTCTTCATCTTCTTCAATATTAGAAATCATAATTAACTTAGTTGAATTATCATCAGTTGAAACTATTCGGAATAATTTATTATCAAATTTTACATACTCTCCACTTACTCTTTTATTTAAAGGCGTACTATTAAAAGAGGCACCTGGAATATCACCAATTATCCGATAAGGGTCATTTTTAGTACCTACTCCTCCAGAAATTGCTGTATTCCATTTTAAAACAACAACGGGTTTTACTCCTAAAATACCATATTTTTCTCCCATTTCTTGATAAGGATTAGAAAGATTTACTTGGTCATACATTGTAGCAACACTTATATCATTTTTATCATCTTCATTTTCATCTATTGTTAATTCAAAACTAGTCAATAACCAATTATCAATAGAAGAACTTGAATACAAATAACCATCATTTGCATCAAACTTAGCATATTCATAATAATTCAAAAGTCCAACGGCTCCCTTTACAATATTTTGCCATCTTTTAGGATATGTATCAGGAGCATCAACACTATCATATTCCGAAACAGTTGTTGCATTCCATCCATAATCATTAATAACAACATTTTCTACATTATATAAAGTACTTTTAAAATCTTCATTTAACCATTTATAAATCCAAGAATTAGGAGAATATACTGAATTATCTCCAAACATTAAAGTTGTCATAATATCATCTGTTATCATCTTCATCGAACCATCTCGACTAATACTAATTACTCGCCATAGTTTTCCTGAATACCAAACATAATTAGGTATCTCATCACTTGGTTCTTCATTAAAATAAACAGTTAAAGTATTCCCTTCTTCATCATTTTGTTCTTCATAATTATCAATTGTTTTTAATAAATTAGCATACAATAGTCCTCTTGGAGTCTCTCCACTTCCACCACTAACACTTACTTCATCTTGAGGAAGATTATTTCTAATTTCTTCAACAAAAGACTCATTTTTTTCTTTTTGTTCTCTTGCAATAGCAATCGTTGTGAAAAAAATAGCAACTGTTACAAATACTAAGCCATAAAGCATCGTACTAACAGCAAACCCTTTCTTATTCATTATTTTTTATTCCTTCCATAAATATAAACGTTTTTATAACCATATTTTTTATTCTTAATTAATTCTAACCATTCATAATTTAAAAGTAATTCTTCATCTTGAAATTCAACAATAACTAAGCCATCATAACTTAACAAATCATTTTCAACAATATATTTTAAAATATCATTTAAAACATGTAATTTATAAGGGGGATCAAGAAATATTAAATCAAACTTCTCGGACTTTTTCTTTAAAATATTTAAAAACTTTTGATAATCAAGATTAAAAACTTCTCCTTTTGAAGAAACATTAAATTCTTCTAAATTTCTCTTAATTACTTTAACACATTCTTTATTTTTATCATTAAAATAAACGTATTTAGCATAGTTACTAATAGTTTCTATTCCATAACTACCACTTCCAGCAAATAAATCTAAAACAATACTATCTTTAACTTTATTTTGAATTATAGAAAAAATACTTTCTTTAATTCTATCCATTGTTGGTCTAGTGCCCTCTATATTATAGCCTTTAATAACTCTACCTTTTAAAAAACCACTAATGACTTTCATGTTGACACTTCCTGTTATTAAATTCTTTAAATTGGCTTTTAATACTATAAATTAATTTATTAATATTATTTTCACATTGTAAATACTCTAAATAATATTTATTTTCATATAACTTTTTTTTATTAGCAACAGTTTTTTCTACATGATAATTATTTAACATTTTAATAAAAGATGCATCATTAATTAAATTTTTCTTTAAACTTTTTATTCTTTTTATATCATAATTATTATCTAATAAATCTAAAAGTTCATTTATTAATTCATTATATTTCATAAACCACCAAGATTATTGTATCAAAACTAATTTAAAATATCAATAAAAGTATTCAACATATCTATTTTATCTTTAAATCTATCTATCTTATCACTTAAAGTTAATTTATATTTTTCTTTCATTATTTTTTCAAGTTCTAAAATAAAATATGGATTTCGATTTAATATTTTATAATATTTAGGATTTTCATGTAAAAATCTTTTTAAATTAGGATTTTTATTTAAATAAAATTGACAATCTATACTCATATTTTAATCCTCAAAATAACGATAAGTTGGTCGTGGTTCATAGTTATTTATATTAGGAGTTTTAGAATTATTTGCTAAATCTTTAAAAGTCTCTATGGCTTTATCTAAACTATTTAAACCTTTTTGAACAGTATTTAAATCTATTCCTTTAACCATATTGATTAAATCCTTAAAAGTTGGATTTTGATCTTTAGAAGTATTTTCTTTTGGATTATTTTTATATTTATCCCAAACCTCATTATCATCACCATATAAATCATATAATTCATATAATTTTTGC
>CANRGW010000049.1 GCA_947630205.1 uncultured Bacilli bacterium | reverse complement strand
CTACTATATCAACTAAATCAGGATCCCCCGTTGCTGTTTGAATACCTAATATTTGTCCTTCTTTTGCCTGTTCTCTTGCAAATGTTCCACTAGAAGTCATTACTTTTTCGGTACTAGTATCAGTTGTACTTGCTGTTGCAGCTGCGTGTTCTATATCTTTTTGTCTTTCCCAGTATGCTCCTTCACCAGCACCAGTTGGAAGTTCATTATCTTTTTCTGCACCAACGGCTGCAATCTCGCTATCTTTATATGCTTGTAATATTTGTCCCTCTTTTGCTTGCTCTCTTGCAAATGTTCCGCTAGATGTCATTACTTTTTCAGCACTAGTATCAGTTGTACTCGTTGTTGAAGATGTCCCAGAACTATTAAGAACTTTTAAAATTTCTGGATTTTTCTTTACTGCCTCAGCCGTAACACCAGGATAATTTTGTATTGGAGGTAAGTCCGCTGCAGTTGAAGCAGTTGATGCCGTTCCTGAACCGTTAAGAACATTTACAAGTTCCGGATTTTTAATTATCGCTTCAGTGCTTACTCCAGGATATCCAACTCCAGATAAATCTGTTTTATTTGTAGTTCCCATTACATTACCGTATGTACCAATGGAACTTAAAATATTATCAAATTCATCCATACTATCATAAAAATTATTAAGATGATCTTGAATTCCATTAGACATACTTTATTCACACTCCTCTCTTTTCTTTTTTTAATCGAGAAAAGACACTACCAATAAGTGTCTATTCAGTTGTTGTTTCATCTGTTTGTTCAATTTGTTTGATACAATTATCCATTTGTGTTTTAATGGTTTCAACATTTTCTGATATCTTTTGAGCTCTTTTAGCACAACTATCCATTGCTTCTTGAATTTTTTGAGAGTTAGTAGAAGAATACCCTTCATCTAATCTAGCATAAGCACCTCTAAGTCTTGTTAATAACTCATCTATTTTTTTAGATGATGCTTCTAATTGATTAAATGATGTACGTAAACCATCTATACTTTGAATTTCAAAATTTCTTTCCATTATATCCTCCTAAAATCCTGTTCTTGAATCAGCAAAACCTTGCTTTTTTTGATTTAACATTCTCTTGGTACTATTTTGAGTAGATACCATTCCTTGAATACTATCCAAAACATTTTCTTTATCAGCAACTGAACCTGCTGCAGTATCATCAGCATCTTCTGAATCTACTGTTCTTTCTCCTAGAACTCTGTAGGCAGTTTCAGCTTCCTCTCCTGTCCAATTAGAACGCATATCATTTTTAATTTTATTAATAGTATTACCTTCAGCAGCTAATTCATGAATTATACTATTAATTTCATTAATCGTTTGATCAAAAGAATCAAAATCTACTTTAATTCTATCACTCATGTTTTTACCTTCCTTTCTCTGATAGCTTTACTATCTTTATAAATCAATCATAACATAAAAATAAAAAAATGCAAATAATTTTTCACTTATTTGACACTTTTTACTTTTATATCATATTTACTAGGTCCTGCTATTACATTTCCTTCTAAATCAAACCTTGAACCATGACAAGGACAATCCCAAGTTTTTTCAACACTATTGAAAATTAAATTACACTTTAAATGCGGGCATTTTCTTTTAACTAAATAGCAATATCCATTATCAGCAACATAAATAGCCTTATCTCTACTATATAAAATTAACTTATTCTTTGTAATAATTCCTTTTAAATACCCATTAATACTTTCATAAATATTTAAAGACGAATTTAAAAACTTTTTTAAACTAAGTTTCATTTTAGGACTAAATAATTCTTGATATTTTAAATATTTCTTCCGTTTTTTAATCATATTAGCAATCATTAAAGAACCTATATGACTAGATAAAATACCCCATGCATTATAACCTGTTAAGATATACATTCCATCACTAACCATTCCAATTATAGGTAAATTATCATTAGTAACTATATCCTCATTACTCCATAAATTATTTATATTTTTTAAAACTACATCATTTTCTATTTTTAAAAAACCCTTTTCATCATTAACTTTAGAAGAAATTATCCTAGATTCTCTTAAATAAAGCATTTTATTTTTATAAAAACGAAGAGAATATTTATCTTTATCAATATTAATAGCATTAAATCTTTCCTTTAATTCTAAAGAAGTATCTCCATATCCAATATAAGACTTTTCCATTCTTACTTTTAAAGGAAAAAATAAAGGTTTTAAAAAATAAGGATAATTCGTTGCAAAAACAATTTTCTTTGCTATAATTTTTAAATTATTACTCGTTTTAACCGTAAAAATTCCTTTTTCTTTAATTATTTCTAAAACATTTACTTTTTCATATATATTTACATTTGTTAATAATTTTCTTATTTCATTTAAATATTTAATTGGATTTATTTCATAAGCATTTTCCATTTTAAGAGCATATTTAACTTTAATATTATGAAGATTTAAATTTTCTTCTTTTATATCTAATTTTAATTTTTCAAAAATATTTTTTATCTTTTCTAATTTTTTTTGATTACTTTTTTTCGTTGTAAATAAATAAGATACATTTTTAAAGAAATCACAATCTAGTTTATTTTCTTCAATATTCTTTTTTAATAAATTTAAACCTTCTATTTGACTTTTAATATAAAGTTCTATATCTTTATCACTTATCTTACTTAAAATATCTTGTAAAAGTGTAACTTTTCCAGTCATTTTAGAAGTTATACCACTTCCTATTTTATTTCGTTCAACTACTGTAACTTGTAAATTACTATCCTTTAAATAATAAGCCGTTAAAAGTCCCGAAAGTCCTCCCCCAATTATTAAAACATCACAAGAAATATCTTCTTTTAATTCTTTTTTAGAACTCTCTAAATAACTATTCCATAAACTTTCATTTTTCATATTCATCTTTATTAGTATAAGTAAAAAAAATAAGGTTATACAACTCTAACCTTACTTATTAGTCTTGAAATGATAATTATATTCAGAAATTTTAATAGCTAATTCTTCTAAATCATCATCTACTTCCATATTATTTAAAATTGTTTCTAAATGAAAAAGTAACTCTTTCATACTTAAAAAACTTTCATAATCTATTTCATACTTTTTTAATATTCTAATATCATCATCTGACAAATAAATATCATTTTTTATTTTTTTAACAAAACTATTTTTCATCGCGACCTCGATTTAAAATTAACATAATAAGAGAATTAATCAGTAAAAAAATGGAAATTGTTAAACTAACTTTATGAATTAATCTACCAATTATAAAACCAAAAATTAAACAAACTAAACAACCTAGAACAAAAATACTTTCCATCTTACGATATTTAATTAAATTATCTTTTTTCTCCATTAAATAATTACCATAAACTTTTAAATTAGAATAAGTTTTAGATAAATGCTTATGAATAAAAGTTTTTTCTTTTAATATTTCCCGCATTTTTTTACTTATTTCTTCGGTATTGTCACTATTAGATTTAAATATTCTTGAAAAATAATTAGGTTTTAAATTAGCAACGGTTTTTCTAATATCAAACATAATGGAAAAAGTTACAAAAATATCTATTAAAGTTACTACTAAAATAATTAAAGAAATGATTTTAATTGTTCCTCCAGAAATTTTACTTAAAAGATTAAGAAACCAAGGATTTAAATAACATACTAAAAGTATTCCTAAAATACCAAAAGCAATTGAATTAGTTAAACAAATACGACCATTAACATTAAAAAAACGATTGGAATAATCCCACCACCGAACTTTATAAATTAATTCTAGAAGATAACTTGTAACATATTCAATAAAACTACAAATAACTATAGAAACTAAAAAAATTAAAATAGGTCTATTTTGATAATTATTCAAAGTTAAAAGAATAATACCACCCGTTCCATAAATAGGACAATAAGGTCCTAATAAAAATCCTCTATTAACTAATTTTCTTTCTCTAATATAAGTTACAATAACTTCTAAAAGAAAACCTAAAAAAGCATAAAGCCAAAATAAAATAAATACAACTTCTAACTTCATGTTATTCCTTTCCTAAACTATATAATTTTTTAACCTCTTTAAAAGTTAAAACTCGATATTCACCACTTTTTAAATTTTTAACATCTAAAAAAGCAAATTTTAACCTTGTTAATTTTAAAACTTCATAATTAATTGCTTCAAACATTTTTTTAACTTGATGATTATGTCCTTCATGAATACGTAAAAGAACTAAGGATGTATTAGTCTTTTTATCAAAACTTTTTAATTTTACATAACAAGGACTAGTTTTTTTATTATCAATAACAACACCATTTTTTAATTTATAAATATCTTTTCCCTCAATAATACCTTTTACTTTAGCAAGATATTCTTTTTCAATATTATTACTTGGATGTAAAAGTAAATTTGTAAGATCGCCATCATTAGTTAAAATTAAAGCCCCTGTTGTATCATAATCAAGTCTTCCAACTGGATAAATTCTTTTATTCGTATCAATTAAAGAAACAACTGTTTTTCTTCCTTTTTCATCATTACTAGTTGAAACAACACCTCGAGGTTTATTTAAAAGATAATAAACTTTATCATTATTTTTGGTTTTATCTAAAGTAACGCCATCTATCGTTATTTTATCTTTTTCTTTAACTTTATCACCAAGATTAGCCTTTTTATCATTAACAAATACTTTGCCCTCTAAAATTAATTGTTCGGCTTTTCTTCTTGATGTGTAACCTAAGTTACTAATTACTTTTTGAACCCTTTCCATAGTATCCCCTTCTTTCTGTTACTATTTTATCAAATATTATGCCAAAAGAAAAGATTTTATTTCTTCTAAAAAAGGCTATTGTTTTTTAGAAATGCTTTTTATCTTGTAACTTACTAGCTTCTAAAACATTTTCCATTAAACTAATAACCGTCATTGGTCCAACTCCACCAGGAACTGGTGTCATTAACTGAAGAAGCGAAATAGCATCAGCTGCAACATCACCATAAAGTTTTCCATCTACGCGATTAATACCAACATCAATAATAATTCCATTTTCTTTAACCATATCTTTCGTAATTAAATCTTTTTTACCAACTGCAACAATTAATAAATCGGCATTCTTAGTATAACTTTTTAAATCTTTTGTTTTAGAGTGACAAAGGGTAACTGTAGCATTTTTATTTAATAAAAGATGAAATAAAGGAAGTCCTACTAACTCACTTCTTCCAACAATAACAACTCTTTTATCTTCTAAACTTATATTATAACTTTCAATTAAAGACATTACTCCTTTAGGAGTACAAGGTATTAAAGTAGGTTCTTTTTTAATTAACTTTAATAAATTTTCATTTGTTAAGCCATCAACATCTTTTAAAGGTGAAACTGTATTTAAAATTCTCTCTTTTGAAAAACCCTTAGGAAGTGGTAATTGCACAATAATACCCGTTACATTTGGATCATCATTTAACTTTTTAATTTCTTTAATTAAATCATCTTCTAAAATATCGTCAAAATGTAAATTTAAAAAATCATATCCTATTTCAAGAGCCATTTTTTCTTTTTGAGCAACATAAACTAAACTAGCAGGATCATTTCCAACATTTATAACAACTAATTTCAATTTTTTCTTTAATTTATAAACTTTTTCTTGTAAAATCTCTTTTCTTTCTTTACTTATTTTTTTCCCATCAATTATTTTTTCATTCATAATCTCGCATTTCCTTTCTTAAGACTTTATAATTTGGAATAACTTTTATAACTAAAGCCCAAAACTCTTTTCCATGATTAGGATAAACTAAATGAGATAACTCATGAGCAATAACATAATCTAAATACTTAGTATCTTTTTTTATTAACTCTAAATTTAAAGTTACTCTTTTCGTTTTTACATTGCAAACTCCCCATCTTGTTTTCATACTTCTAATTGTTAAACTAGGATAAGGTATTGGAAGTGGAAAACTATTATAAATATTATTTAAATGTTCAAGAAAAACTTCTTTTGCTTCTTTAAGTAACCATTTATTTATATCAGTATCACGATTTAGAAATATTTTATCTTCTCCTAATATAACTTTCTTCGTATTTAAATAAATTATATCATACTTTTTTCCTAAATAAGTAAATATGGCTTCTTTTTCTTTTTTCTTAAAAGTTCTTTCTAACATTTTAAGAAGAGATTTTTCATTATCTTTAATTAATTTTTCTATTTCGCTATCCTTTGTATAATAATTAGTTGTTACATAAATAGTTAAATCATCTTTAACTCTTAAATAGGTATTTTTATTACTTTTTTTTCTTACAATTAAAACATCAAATACTTGGTTATTTATTTCTACTTTCATATTTCACCTTTTTTATTATAACATATTAATTTTTTTAAAAAAGAAAAAGGGAACATTTCAGAGAAAATTAAATGTTAACCCTTATTTTATTTAGAAACACATTTTTCACGATAACGATATTCTATCTTTTCACTTCCACTTAATTTTTGATATCCTTCTGGTATTTCACTTTCTAAAATATAATCTGTATAATCCGTTACTTTATCAATCGTTCTTGAAAGATAATAAGTTGTTGGTATTTCTTCTACAATTGTATCTTGATATTGATAATAAGTAGTTGTTTTAGTCTTTTTAACCTTAGGACAAGTTGTTTTTTTATAAGTACATGTAACTTTACCTATACCTTTAGAAACACATTTAGTAGCACTAGCATCCCACGTTGTTCTTTCAACTGTATAAGTTGAAGTTGAACATTTTGTTTGATAAGATGTTGACGTTTTTTTAGAAGTTTTTATTTGTCTACCAGGAAGGCTTTCCGGTTTTTCTTTGGAAAGTTCACTCCATTCTCCTAAAGTTGTAACACTTTTAACCCCTTCTACGGTTTTAACTTCTAACGTATCACTTTCTAAAATTGGCGTTTCGCTTGGAATTGACCAATCTCCATAAGTAACTGTATCTTTATAAGCCTTAACAAGCGTTCTCGTATCAACTTCTAAGTTATCATCATTTTTATATTCATCTGTCCAAGGACCAAATTCTTTACAAACTAAACTTGGCGTATTATCACTACTATTATTGTTATTATCATTAGGTTCTTTTTCATCATCTTCTTTAGGTGAAATATAGGCTTCACCATTACAAGTTAAACAAGAAAATTCTAAATTGTAATAAAAACGGGCACTATCACTTCGATTTATACAACTTAAATTAATTTCTAGCAAATAATCTTTTATATTTCTCGTCATTTCAATATAAGAAGTATTATAACCACATACTTGATTATTACCATCTTTTAATTCGGTTAAATAACCTTTGCTAATTAAATCATTTACTTTTACTTTAACCGTTTCATTTACTTCTTTAGGATAATTACCTTTAGCAAAAAAATATTCTTCAGATATTCCTTTTAAAAGATTTAAATTGTTATTAAAAACCAAACTAGTATCAGTAGGATTAGAACCCGTAACTGGATTTTCTTCCTTACTATAATTATGATTTTTAATTTTAAAAACTAAGAAAATAATTAAAATTAAAACGAAAATAATTATCATAATCTTAATTATTAAACGAATGTTAAAAAAAGAATTGTTAGAACCGTTATTATCATCATCCTCATTTAAATAAGCATTATAATCAAACTCATTTTCCTCGGTATACATAAATACCCCCTTAATAGTTTCCTATTATACCTTATACCTCAAGCATTGTCAACAATCAGAACGTCCAATTCCTGCTAAATCTAAAATTTCTTCTTGAAGAGCAAACATTTTTTCTTCATCACTCTTATTCATATGGTCATAACCTAATAAATGTAACATACCATGAACACTTAAAAAAGCAAATTCTCTTAAAACAGAATGTCCATAACTTTCCGCTTGACTATATATTTTAGAAACGGAAATATAAATATCTCCTAATACTCTTTTTTTAGGATTAAAAGTTTTATCATCTTCTAAAGCAAAACTAATAACATCAGTTTCTCTATCTATTCCTCGATAAGTTTTATTTAATTCATGAACATAATCTCCACTTGCTAAAATAACATTAAATTCAACATCTTTTAAACCTAATTTTTTAAGCCCTAATTTTAAAACTTTTTTTACTTCTTTTATTTCTTTTTCTAAATCAACATCTGTTTCATTAAATATTCCAATTTTCATAAACCCTCACAACATAATATATAATAAAGCAATCGTTGCTATCATTATAGCAACTACTAATAAAGTACTAATCGTTCTTTTGGATAACTTAAGAGAAATCATATTTAAAATTCTATAAATGAAATAACCTAACATACCTCCAACAATATTTAATAAAATATCATCAACATCAAAACATCTACCAATTAAAAGTTGAACTATTTCAATCGCTAAAGAAACAACGAAAACTAAACCAAAGGCTTCTCTTTTTTTATCTAGTTTTAAATAATAAGAAGCAAAAAAACCATAAGGCATAAAAAGTAAAATATTTCCAACAATATTTTTGAAAAACAAATTAGAACCTATTTGATATCTTGTTAATTCTTTAAAAGGTAAAAAATTATTTCCATAAGAAATAACATCTTGATAAGTTACGACTTGGAAAAACATCAAAATATAAATAATAAAAATTAAAGTCAACAATTCTTCATATAAAACAAACTTAGGTTTATTTTTAATTAAATACGTAATCCTTAATGAAATAATTGCAACAACGGTTATAGTAACAATAGGCCAAGTAGTTGCCATAACAAATAATAAATCATCGGCTAATTTAAACATTTTATTCTCCTAAATTTTCTTTTTTTAAAGTAATTTTCCTTGTGTCTGTAATGTTTTCATAGACTTTAAAGAAAACATCCATATCTATTGTACTATC
>CANRGW010000048.1 GCA_947630205.1 uncultured Bacilli bacterium | reverse complement strand
TTATCTTTTTCAAAATACTCCATCAATGCTAAATCAATTTTTTTAACTCCTGCCATTAATTCATAGTTCATATAAACCTCCTCTATCATAATAGCAAGAACAATTAGCAAATTTTGTCGAATTTTCGGCAAAAAAAAATTACTGAATAAATCAGTAACTTTAATCTTCTTTAATTTCTTCTTTTGGTTTAATAACAACACAACGATTAGGTTCTTCGCCTGTACTTTCTGTATAAACTTTTTTATTATTTGTTAAAGTATTATGGATTATTCTTCTCTCATAAGAGTTCATTGGATCAAGTTTAGCCTCAACCTTAGTTTTAGCAACTTCTCTGGCAATTTGTTTAGCCATTTTTTCTAAATTCCATTCCCGTTTTTGTTTATATTCTCCAACATCTAATACAAATTTATAATTTTCTCCTATTTCTTTATTAACACTTTGACGAATGATTGTATTTAAAGCATCTAAAGTTTTAGCATTTTTACCAATCAAAATAGCATTATTATCAGCATAGATAGTAATATTTAAAGTTTCATCACGTTTTTTTACTTCCATGTTAATATTTAAGCCCATATCAGAAGTTATTCCTTTTATTAATTCTTTGATATGTTCAACAACATCTTCTTTTTTTATTACTTCAATTACACTTTTTTTATTGAATAATTTAGTTGAACTTTCAATCTCTTTTATATAAAGATTACTTTCTTGTTCCATTAAATCAGCCATTGCTTGATTTTTAGCCTCTGTAAAAGTTTTTGCTTGATATGTATATTTTTTCATTTCGTTACCCTCCTTCTAACGATTATGTTTTGAACAATTGTAAATAAGTTCGTTGTTATCCAGTAAATATTTAAAGCCGAAGTCATAAAGAATGACATAACTATAATCATAATTGTAAACATATTCATCATTAATTTTTGTTGTTTCATCATTTCATCATTAGTTGCAACTTGGTCTTTGGTAGTAGCCTTAAAGGAAACATAAGTTGTTATAGCAACTAAAACGGCTAAAGCAATATACCAATAATTACCATTACCAATTCCAATTCTTGGAGTTGTTCCTAAATGATAAAATAAGAATTTTTCTTCAAAAATAGCAGGTACACGATTAATGGCTTCCAAAAAGGCAATTAATAATGGAAGTTGAATAAAGGAAAGCAAGCAACCTGAGATTGGATTAATATTATATTTTTTATATACCATCAGCATTTCTTGACTTTTTTGCATCATTACAGCTTGATCAGTTTGATCTTTGTTAGCATATTTCTTTTCAATTTTATTCATTTCTGGTTGAGCCTTTTTTATGTACTCAGATTGCATGGCTGTTTTTCTTGTTACAGGATAAAGAACTAAACGAATTAATAAACTTGTAACAATTAAACCAAGACCATAATTTTTAGTAAGTTTTCCGAAGAAAAGAATAACATAGGCTAGAGGCTTAACAAAAATTGTTGCCCATAAACCATCATAATTACCAGAAGTTATTTTAAAACTTTCACAATCAACTTCTTTAATTTCCGTTTTCTTTTCACCAGTTTCATCAGTTACTTCAACTTCTTTTTTAACCTTAGAACTTTTACATACACATTCTGGAAGTTTATCAATATCAACTTTATTTTCTTTATAAAGTTTAATCGTTTCAGGATCCGTCGGTTTACATAAAATGTTTTCTGTTAAACTTTGTCCCGTTACTTCATTCATTACGGCTTTATTATCACTATCTTTTAAAACTTTCGTACAACCTGTTAAGAAAAGAGGTAGTAATAATAAAATAATTAGTATTTTTTTCTTTTTCTTCATTTTTTAATCCTTTTCTTTTATTTTCTTCAATAAATATATTAAGTTATCTTCTAAAACTTTATAATCGGCATCAAGACAACTATTCCTTAATATTATAATATAATCTTCTGATTTTGAATAGAGGTTTTTATAATTATCCAAAATATTTCGAACTTTTCTTTTTAACTTATTTCGATTAACAGCATTACATATCTTTTTAGGTACGGATATACCAAAACGATATCTATCTAATTTATTACTTTTAGTATAAATAACAAAGAAACTATTTTTTATACAATTACCAGTTTTAATAATATCATTAAATTCTTGATTGCTTTTTACAACATTAATTTTCTTCATATTTCTCCTCAAAAAAACCACAATTAAAATGTGGCTTATTTTTTGATAATTTCCTTACGACCTTTTTTTCTTCTTGAATTAACAACTTTTGTTTTTATTCTTGCGAAAAAACCATGTTTCTTTGCTCTTCTTCTATTATTTGGTTGATAAGTTCTTTTCATTTCACACCTCCAAAATTAAAATCTACACTATTATAATCGGAAAATAGGGTGGTTGTCAAATAGTTTTTATGCTTTATCCTTGTTTTTTTGCTTTTTCAAGATTTGTTTTTTTATTTCTTTAGAATATCCAACTACTATCTTAGGATTATTTTTTTCTAATATCTTTAAGACTTCTTCAATTGTTTCTTCTTTTTTATCTTTTAAATACTTAGTATTACATATATCATAATATTTATGATTTTTCGTTAAAATCTTTATATCTTTATTTACAAGTAAGCCATTATAACGATATTCATAAGGATATGCCCAGATTATATCTTTATATTCTAAAATAACAATTCCTGATGAGGCATCTATTAAATAGTTTTTCGTTAAATATAAATGCATTTTTTCATATGGGTTTTCTCCTAAAGCATAGATTTCTGCTTCTATTTTATGCAAGTCAATCGTAGAATATTTTTTTATTACTTTTTTTGTTTTAAGAAAACTAACTAGATAACTAATAAAGAAAATTAAAAAGAGAAAAAAGATAAAAGATGCTACTATATAATAAGGATAAGGATTAGTAAGAGGAGTTACCGTATCTAATAAGTAAGTTCCTACATATTCTGAAAAATTGTCTGTTGTTAAATATTCTTCACCTAATTCTTTATTATAAGAAGAAATTGCTAAATCTTTTATTTCATTATCAATTTTTTGTAAATATCCGTCTATTCTAATTGGTTTTTCTTGAATATTTTCTTTATTTAATTTCTTATACGTTTTATCATTCATATAAACAATATATAAGTAGTCATCTTTATCCATTGTTAAATAAAATTTTTCAGCCCCCTCTTTGCCATCTGTTTCATAAACAGCAAAAAGAAAAGGTATTTGATTAACTTCAATATAAGCAATATCTTCTTCTTTAACTTCACTTTCTAAAAGACTATTCATATTAATAGCATTAGGAATTTTTTTGGTCTGTTCTTTATAACCTAAATAAATAAAAGAAAAAGAGCCCAATAATAAAATTAAACTTACAATCAAAAAAATACGATTTTTCTTGAAGACTTTTTCAAATATTTCTAAGTTTAAATCTTTCATATTCATATACTAATTTAAATAAATTAAACTCCTTCCAATAAAATATGTAAAAATAATATCATAATTTTTTAAGAAAGTAAAATTGTAAATAATGAGATAATTTATTTTTAAAGTTCTTTTGTCCTATTATAATAATGATTAGATTATTTTAAGGTTCGATTTTACTTTTTAATTAGTAAATTTAGGATAGCTCAAGGAAGTAAAAAATTCTTAAATTAATTTTTTATTTTTAGGGATTAAAAAATATAATTATTATTAATTAATTTTATGTAAAGTAAAAAGGAAATTTTTAAGGAAAAAATCTTTGGGAAATACGAGTTTTCCACAGTGTTGTGGAAAACGTTATCAACTATGTGGAAAGTCAAAATTCACAAATTGTGGAAAACTCAAACTCTTATTGTCAATAAAGGGTTTTATATGTGGAAAACTATGTGGATAACTCGGTGGAAAACTTTTTTGGGAAATATTTATCCACAAGGTTTTCCACACTTTATTGTGGAAAACTAGGTTAACAATTTTTCTTAATTTAGTTGACAACTAATACTTGTTTTCCAAATTATTTTTCATTAAAATAAATAAACAAAGATGACTAACATGTGTTCTCTTTTATCCACAATTTTGTGTATAATTTTTTTAGATAAATTACTTCATAATCTTTACTTTCAAAAGATTAAAGGGTAGAATAATAATACCAAAATGGTAAGGAGGTGGGGAATGAATAATGAACTTCTCTGGAATAAGTTCTTAGAAAAAGTAAAAACTAGTGTTAATTCAATGGTTTATTCAACTTGGTTCAGTAAAACTTTTTTGCTTAAAATAGAAAATACTAAAGCAACGATTGTGGTGCCTTTAGATATTCATAAGAAAAGATTATCAGAAAGTTATCAAGATTTAATTATTACTATTTTAAAAGATTTAACTGGAACGACTTATGATTTAGATTTTATTTTAGAACAAGATGTTGAAAAAGAACAAGAAAAGGTTATCGAAGAAGAGAAAAAGGAAGTATCAACAATAAAAAAATTCAAACATGAGTCTAATTTAAAACCTAATTATACCTTTGAAACTTTTATTGTTGGAAATAGTAATAAACTTGCTCATGCAGCGGCTTTTGCAGTTGCTGAAAGTCCAGGTTTAACTTACAATCCTTTATTTATATATGGTAATAGTGGTCTTGGTAAAACTCATTTGATGCATGCTATTGGTAATTATATTCAAGAAACATCTAATAAAAAAGTTTTATACGTTACAAGTGAACAATTTATTTCTGATTTTTCTGGAATTGGTCGGAAAGACAATAATCAAGTAAATGAAAACTTTAATTATGCTGATTATTTTAAAGATAAATACCGAAATATAGATGTTTTAATCATTGATGATATTCAGTTTTTAGCTGGGGCTACTCAGACACAGCAAGAATTTTTCCATACTTTTACAGCCTTACATGATAATAAAAAACAAATAATTATCTCATCAGATCGTTCACCAAATGATTTAAAATTATTAGAAGATAGACTTAGAACAAGATTTTCTTGGGGCTTAACCGTTGATATTTACCCACCTGATTTAGAACTTCGGATTAATATCTTAAAGAAAAAGATTTCTGGTTCAAAAATTGAAAAAGATTTTCCGGAAGAAGTTTTAGAATATATTGCTTCAAATATGGCAAGTGATGTAAGACAATTAGAGGGTGCTATTAATAGATTACTTGCTTATTCAATGATGATGGGGGGAGCACCAATTACTTTACCTTTAGCAATTGATGCTTTAAAAGACTCAATTAATAAAGGAACTAGTGAAAAAAATGATATTTCCAAAATTCAAAAAGTTGTGGCTGATTTCTTTCAAATTTCAGCCGATGATTTAAAAGGAAAAAAAAGAAGTGCTAGTATTGCTTTTCCCCGACAAATTGCTATGTTCTTAGCCCGAGATATTTTAAATGAGTCATATCAACGAATAGGACTAGAATTTGGAGGACGTGACCATTCAACCGTAATGCATTCTTGCGAGAAAATCCAAAGTGATATTAAAAGTAATAAAAATATCCGAGAAACTGTCGATAAAATTAAAGTAAATATTTCTTAAAAGTTTTCCACCATAAAAAGTGCATAAAATAAAGGAATTTTAAAAGTTATCCACAATAAAATGTGGAAAACTATAAATTATTTATTTTAACAATAAAATTAGAGGAAGAAAAAAAGTTAAAAAGAAAAGTTATTGTGGATAAGTTAGAGGTTTTCCACAAGTTATCCACAATCAAAAATCGTTGGAAAGTCATACTACATAAGGATTTAGAGAGTTTTCCACCACTTTCCACACCGTTATTATTATTATATATATAAAAAAAGAAATAAAAGAGTTTTGTTTATAAAGGAGAAGAATATGAAAATAAAAATTAAAAAAGATTTATTATTAGAAAATTTAAATAAAGTTGCTAAAGCCTTATCAACGAAAAATTTAGTACCGGCTTTAGCAGGAATAAAATTTGATTTATCACAAGAAGGATTAACTTTAACGGCTTCTGATAATGATATAACAATAAGGTCATTTATTCCTTATCAAGATGAGGATATGACTATTGAAGAAGAAGGAAGTATTATTATTCAAGGACGTTATATTTTAGATATTGTTCGAAAACTTCCTGATAAAAATATTAATTTAGAAGTATTTGATGAACTTAAAGTAATTATTTCCACTGAAAATAGTGAATATAATTTAAATGGTATTAATAAAAATGAATATCCAAATATTAATTTAGAAGAAAATAAATCACCTATTTTAATAAATGGTAAAGTATTTAAAGAATTAGTTAATCAAACAGCCTTTGCTGCTTCTAATGATGAAGCAAGACCACCACTTACGGGTTTAAATTTAAAAATAGTAGGAGATATTTTAGAATGTAATTGTACAGACTCTTATCGTTTAGCAAGAAAGATTATTAAATTAAATAAAAATATTGAAACAGATTATAATATTGTTATTCCAAGTAAAAATATTATTGAAGTTTCTAAATTAATTACAGATGATGAACAAGATATAGAATTACATATCTTTAATAATAAAATTTTATTTAAATATGATAATATCTTATTTCAAAGTCGTTTAATTAATGGAACTTTCCCAAATACGGCTAATTTATTACCAAAGGATAGTTTATTAAAAGTAATTGTTAATGTTGAAGATTTATATAATGTCATCGATAGAGTTAGTATTTTAACTAGTGATAAAGAAAAAAATGTCGTTACTCTTGAAACAAATGGAGACATTTTAACAATGAAGTCATCAAGTGCTGAAATAGGTCGTGTCGAAGAAAAAATGTCTATTCAAAAAGATAAAATTGATGATATCTCTATATCTTTTAGTGCAAGATATGTAATGGAAGCCTTAAAAGTCTTAGATAAAGAACAATGTGAAATATCTTTTGTTGGCGAAGTTAATCCTATTATTTTTAAAGGTGTAGGTAATGATGATTTAATTCAACTTGTTTTACCAATTAGAACTTATTAAAAGGTATGTAAAAACAGCCTTTTTTTATTTTCTCTTCTTTTTATTTTTTTCTTTTGTTCGACAAAATTCAACAAATTTCGACAAGTAAAGATGTTATTCTACCCAGCAAATTTAAGTTTTCCACTTTAATTGTGGATAAAATTTAAATTTTGGTTTGGGGGTGATAAAATGCAAAAGGATATTGACTCTTATGAAATTAACAAGAATACTTATGCGATTATTAATTTAGAAAATGAAGCAACCCAGGTAATTGAAAAAGGGCAAGAATATTTAATACCAAAGAAAACTTTTGAAGTAATGGAAGAAAGTTGTGCTTACTATGGTAGTAGTTTAGAAGGTCGTGTTCAAGGAACGAAAATGATTTTAGGTTGTAATTATAAACTTCCTATCATTATTGAAGAAAGTAATGAAATTGTTTTCTTTCCAACTAATGGAACAATGAATGAAAAGTGTTCTTGGATTGCTGTAAATCATATTTCTAAATATGAACCATATAAAGGTTATACAAAAGTAACTTTTGATGATAATAAGACTTTAGTTTTAAAAATTTCATATAGTTCTTTTGAAATGCAATTGTTAAGAGCAACAAGATTACAGAATTTAATTAAAAAAAGAGTAAATGATTAAGGCATTTAAGTAAAGTTAAATGCCTTTACCTAATTTTTAATTAAAAATGCCTTAAAAAATGTCTAAAAATATTATTTTGGCTTGTTTTAGCCAATTTTTATGGTATAATAAAAGAGCAAGTATAGGTATATTATCTAATACAAATATTTGTTAAATTAGAACTTTTATGGTGTTTTATGAAATTAAAGAATTTGAAGTTACTTAATTTTCGTAATTATGAAGATATTAATTTGGAACTAAATGAAGGAATAAATATCTTTATAGGAGACAATGGCGTTGGAAAGACAAATATTTTAGAGGCAATATATGTACTTTCGCTCTCAAAATCCAATCGTTATGGTAATGATTTTGATTTAATAAAAATGGATAAGAGTAATGCTAGGATAATTGGAGAAGTATCATATAGTGATTATACTAAATGGTATCAAGTTGATATTTCGAAGTTTGATAAGAAAGTTTATATTAATAAATCGCAAGTAAAAAAGATATCTGATTATATTTCTAATTTTTGTGTAACGGCTTTTTTACCTAATGATATAGAAATAATTAAAGGTTCTCCTAGTATTCGTCGAAGTATTTTAAATATTCAAATAAGTGAACTTTATAATAATTATTTAAAGTATATGAATGAATATAATAGTGTTTTAAAGATGCGTAATGAATATTTAAAAAGGTTAAATATAAGTGCTTTAGCTGATACGAAATATTTAGATGTTCTTAATCAAAAATTACTTGCTATTAGTTTAAAAATTTATTATTTTCGTTTTTTTTATGTCTTAGAAGTTAATAAATTATTAGAAGGAGTTTATAAAAAACTTTCTGGTATTAGCGGGTTAAAACTTGAATATATTCATAATTTAGGAATTGATGAATATTCAGAAGAGAAAATACGGGAAATTTTATTAAATAAGTGGCAAAAGAATTTCAATAAAGAATTAATGCAAGGTATGACATTGTTTGGACTACATAGAGACGATTTAGTTTTTAGTATTGCTGGAAAAGATGCCAAGATTTATGCTTCTCAAGGCCAACAGCGATTAATTGTTATTGCTTATAAAATAGTAGAACTTATGATCTTTAAGAAAATAAAAGGTGAATATCCAGTTCTTCTTTTGGATGATGTTTTTTCGGAAATTGATATCAAGAAAAGAAATCGAATAATAAAGTTTTTGAATATGGATTTACAAGTAATAATAACAACAACTGATATAGAAGATATTGATGAAGTATTAGTTAAAAATGCACGTATATTTAAAATAAAAAATGGTGAGATAAAAGTTAAAGGTGGTGGAAAAAATGGAAGAAGAAAAAGTTGAAGGAAATTATGACTCATCGTCAATTCAAGTATTAGAAGGTTTGGAAGCCGTAAGAAAAAGACCAGGAATGTATATTGGTACAACAGATGTTAAAGGTTTGCACCATTTAGTTTGGGAAATAGTTGATAATGCAATAG
>CANRGW010000047.1 GCA_947630205.1 uncultured Bacilli bacterium | reverse complement strand
TCAAGGGGATAATAAATATCATCATCTAAAATATCATCAGTTATAAACCAATAATCTTCAATTAAACTTTTTAAATAATCAACATTTTCTAAAGTATTCATAACATCATCACTAGAATTATCCGTATTTTCTTCAATAATACTAGCAATTTCTCGCATATTTATACCCTCTTTAAATGTAATCGTAATTTCTTTATTACTAATTTTACTACCTTCACGAATAAGTTTAACAATTGTTTTTAAATTCATATTGCCACTTAAATTATATACACCGGCTTTTAAATCATTAATATTATTAAGTTTTAAATAAAAGACAAAAAACTTAGCATTTTTAATTAATTTATTCTTAACAAGTAATTCGCCAATTTCATTAGAAGACATACCTGTTGTAATTTCAACTTCTTTTGGTTCATTTGACTTTGAAACAGGACTTACAAAAGCCCTATATACTAAAAAGATAGTTATGAAAACAAACAATAAAATTAAGGCTATTATTATAATTAATTTTCTATATTTCTTCATTGACAACTCCATAATAAATAATTCTAGTTATTGCTAGAACTTGCATCATTATTAGAAGATGCATTTCTTATTTCTTCTTGTAATGATTGTAAAATAGTTTCTATTACTTTCCATTCTTTGTCACTTTCAATTGGTAATAACTCCGTTACATCTTCACTTTCCGGATTAAAAATAGAAGCATAAACTTGAATATTACCATCTTTATCTTTAGTATTATCCGTATATACTATATAACTTTTTTTTGTTTCATCACTATCAAAAGTAAATAAAACATCACAAGTTATTTCTTTCCCCTCATCATTAATTACCGTAAACTTATTTTTATCATCTAAATTATTTTGCATATCATTTATCCTTTCTATCCAAATAAGATTGAAGTATCAAAACACTTGCTAAAGAGTCAACAACACCCTTACGCTTTTTTCTTGACATATCAGAATTAATTAAAACATCATTACTGATTTTAGAAGTTAATCTTTCATCTTCTAGAATTACCTCAATATGACAATTTTTTTCTAATTTTTCTTTAAAATCTAAAACAATTTTTCCCATTTCACTTAAAGTATTATTCATATTCTTAGGAAATCCTAAAACAATCTTATCAACTTTTTCTTCTTCTATTATACTTTTAAGAGAAGTAATTAAATAATCATAATTAGCATCATGTCTTAGAGTTTTATATGGATTAGCAATAATTCCATTTGATTTACTAATTCCAAGGGTTTTTGTCCCTAAATCTAGTCCTAAATATATCACATAATCACTTCCTTTTTATAATAACATTTTTTTTCTAATTTAACAACTATATTTCCAAATAATCTTTAATGCTTTTGGTAATTGCTTCTACATACTTATCTTTTTCCTTTACTAAAATATCTAAATTACTAGAACTATTAATATAACCTAATTCAAATAAATAACTTTCACTACCATAATTACTATCATAATAATTATTCCATGGTTTTTCTTTATTTCTTGAATCGACATAAGCACCACTTACAATACCACCAGTTTCTCTTATAATAAAATAATAAGTTGAGTCGGTTGACGCTTTATCATAAGGTTCATAACCATTTTTTAAGGCTTCTTTTTGCATATCTTCTATATCAGCAGCCGATAAAGTACGCATATAAACACCATCTTTAACTTTATTGGATTTATTTTTAGAATACGTTGTACTTGTCATATCAACAATATTTTTTACAACACTTTCAGCAAAACTAGTATTAGCATGATTAGGAACATAAACTTCTACTCCCCCGTCTTGCACATTATAAATTGCTGAATTTTGATGAATTGATAAAAATAATTTAGCCTTTGTTTCATAAGCAAAGTTAACTCTTCCATCTTCGCCATAATTTGGAATAGATACATCTTTTTCTCTTGTTAACTTAACTCTTAAACCTAGTTTTTCTAAAGATGATTTTAAACTTAAAGCATAATCTAAATTAATTTGACTTTCATACTTACCATTTTTATTTGCTCCAACATCTTTACCACCATGACCAGGATCAAGCACAATATCATAGATATTTTTAGGTAATTTACTTTTAAGACAATCTAAACTCATATAATTATTATCTTGATACTTATTAAATTTTATATTTATTTTTCGATTAGAAGAATTTTTGGTAATTGTATAATATTCTAAATCTTTATAATCTGTTTTATTATTTAAAGTATAATAAATTTCCTTTTCATCTTCTGTGCTTTTTAAAAAAAGAATATAGTTTCCCTCTAAAACTTGTTCTAAGTTAATACCATCATTTATTAATTCATTTGTTTTAAAAATTGTCTTGTTATCTTCTTTTCTTGTAAAAACTTTATATTCTACTTCTTCATCATTAGAAGAATTTCGCATAACTAAAGTTAAATCTTTCTTTTCTCCATCAATTTCTCCTTCTAAATTAAAGAAACGACCATAAATAGTAAAAACTAAAACCCTTGCTTCACCGGATATATCTTTAAAAGTACTAGCAAGTTTTTCTTCTTGCATATTTTCCTTTTGACAACCACTTAGTAATATAATAATTAAAAAAACGAAAATTATTTTTTTCATATTAACACCCTATAATTAAAGTATACAATAAAATTCTTAAAAAAGATAGTTATAAAGTTGTAACATATTCTAAAATTTCTTGAAATTCTTTAGGTGGTTCGACAGTAAATTCTAAAACTTTTCCCGTTCTTGGATGTTTAAATTTTATTTTATAAGAATGTAATAATTGACCAAATGTGTTATCACTTACTAATTTACCATAAAGGGGATCATTTACAACAGGATGTTTAATATATTGCATATGAACTCTTATTTGATGAGTTCTTCCCGTTTCTAATTTACATTCAATTAAAGTATACTCGGGAAATCTTTTTAAAACTTTAAAATGCGTAATTGCTTTCTTACTATTAATACTTGTTACAGTCATTTTTTCCCGATATTTATTATCTCGGCCAATTGGAGCATCAATAGTTCCTGTTTCATGATTAAAAGTTCCCTCGACTAAAGCTATGTAATAACGTTCTACTTCTTTATCTTTAATCATCTTGGCTAATTTATCATGCGTATAATCATTTTTTGCAACTAACATCAAGCCACTTGTATCTTTATCAAGGCGATGCACAATACCTGGTCTTATTTTATCATGACTTAATTGAAACTTTCCCATTAAAGCATTAACAAGCGTATCATTATAATTACCAGGAGCAGGATGCACAACCATTCCTGATTTTTTATTAATAACTAACAAATCATCATCTTCATAAACAATATCTAAAGGTATATTACTAGGTTTAATTATAGTATTTTCTTGAAAATTATCATCTTGGATTACTATTTCATCATTAAGATTAACTTTATAATTATTATTTACAATTTGCTTATTCACTAAAACTTTTTCATCTTTAATCAACTTTTGAATTTTACTTCTTGTAAATTCTATTTTATTTGTCAAATATTTATCAATCCTTAAATTACTATTCTCTGTTACTTTTATTTCCATATATTTCCTTTCTTATAAGTTCTATAAAAATTAAACCTACACCTATTACAATATAAGTATCTGCTATATTAAAAATAGGTACATTATAACTAAATAATTGAAAAGAGAAAAAATCTATAACCCCATTATAAATAATTCTATCAAGTAAATTACCAAGAATTCCGGCAATTAATAAACTATAATAAAAAACTTGAAAAATTGTTACTTTTTCTTTTCTAATATAATAAATTAAAAATCCTAAAACAAAAATACTAAGTATAATTAAAAATAATTGTTTTCCCTCTAAAATACTAAAAGCAGCCCCGGAATTAATAACATAAGTTAAATTAAAAAAATTCGGTATTAAAGGAATACTTTCATTAAGAGTTAAAGTATTTCTAACAATTACTTTCGATAAAATATCTACTATTAAAAAAATAAAACTACTAATAAAAATTTTCTTTTTCATATAATCACATAATAATTGTATCAAAACTAAGTTAAAAATTCCATAAGAAATAAATAAATTTTCATATAAGTATTAAGAATTAACTATTCTTTTTAAAAGAAAAAAATAATAAATATATTTACCCCTTGCTAAAAAGTTTATTTCTTAATATAATTATAGTGGAGGTTATATGAAAGTAAAAGTAATTGAAGAACAATGTGTTGGCTGTGGTTTCTGTGAAGGCCAATGTCCAGAAGTATTTGAAGTTGAAGACGTTAGTCATGTTAAAGTTGATAAGGTTGCTGATGAATACAAAAATGACGTCATAGAAGCCATTGAAGGTTGTCCAACATCTGCTATTAAAGAAGTTGAATAAAAATACTAAAAAAATTGGTTTTTAAGAGCCAATTTTTTCTTTTTCTTCTTTTCTTTTTAAAGACCTAATAAATTTCTTTTCTTCTATACTTATTCTTCTTGAGTCAGCAATTTTACTTAAAGTTTTATTATAAACAAAATTATCTTGTAAATTAACTAAATATAAAAGAGTTGTTTCTTTATATTTTATATAAGAAGTTGATATTAACCAAGCAATAGCCATTTGAACATAATAATCATTACTTTTTATTTTAGAAACTATTTCTAAAGTTTTATCTATATAATTATCATGTAAATAATAAGAAAGTAAAATAACTATCCCACATCTAATACTCCAATTATTTTTCGAATGTATTAACTTTTTAGCATATTTAAATCCGACTTCTTGATTTTTTTTAAATTGTTTTAATGAAGTAACTAATAAATCAACATGAGCCCAATTATTTACTTTTTTTAAGTATTTGTCTAAATAATTTTCTAAAACTTCAAAATTTATTTTTAAATTTCCATAAATAAATCCCTCAATCATAATAGGTTCATATAAATCACTATTATTTATTTTTATAAATTCTTGATAACTTCCTTTACTAATTTCTTTAGCAATTTGTTTTAAAATTGAAGTTTTTATACCAATCATATTTTCACATTCGGTAATTTTTGAATGAAAATCATGATAAGGTAAATCTTGGAAAGTTTTTAAATAAGTTAAAAATTCTTGATATCTTTCTTCAGTCCAGTCAAGCGTTAAATTCACTTTAATTTCTCCAAAAAACTTGTTCCCATTAAAATAGGTAAATTAAAGTTATCAAGAATAGTTGCGGAAAGGGAAGCAAAAGTTTCTAAATCAGGAAGTCTTTCACATTTTTGGAAATTACGATTATAAACTAAAACCGGTGTCATTTCTCTTGTATGATCAGTTCCTTTATAAGTAGGATCGTTTCCATGATCGGCTGTAATAATTAACAAATCATCATCATTTAACATACTCTTTATTTCATCAATATTGTTATCAACTTCAATTAAAGCATTCATATAACCATCAGGATTTCTTCGATGTCCATATTTAGAGTCAAAATCATTTAAATTAGCAAAACATAAACCTGTAAAATCTTCTTTGATAGCCTCTTTTATTTTACTTATACCATCCGTATTATCTTTCGTTTTAACTGATTTAGTAATCCCACAAGAATTAAAAATATCGCTTATTTTGCCAATTGCAAAAACCGTATAATTATTTTCTTTTAAAATATCAAGAGCCGTTTTAGAAGGTGGATTTAAAGCGTAATCATGTCTATTACTAGTTCTTTCAAAATGTCCTACTTCACCAATAAAAGGACGTGCAATAATTCTTCCTACTTTCCATTCTTCCCTCATCGTTATTTCTCTTGCTATTTTACAAATTCTATATAATTCTTCTAAAGGTATAACTTGTTCATGAGCCGCAATTTGTAAAACAGAGTCAGCACTTGTATAAACAATAATACTACCAGTTTCCATTTGTTCTTTACCTAATTTTTCAATTATTTCTGTTCCACTCGCACTTATATTACCAATTACTCTCCGTCCAGTTCTTCTTTCTAATTCTTGAATTAATTCTAAAGGAAAACCTGTTTCTGTAAAGGTTTTTAAAGGAATATCTGTTTTTACTCCCATCATTTCTAAATGACCAGTTAAAGTATCTTTACCATTACTTATACATCTTGCTCTTGTATAATAAGCATCACTTTCCGAATTAACATCATCAATTAAATTTAAAAGTCCCATACGTGCTAAATTAGGAAGACTACCATCCGTTTTTTCTATTGTATGAAGTAACGTATTAACTCCATAATCACCAAATTTTTCTTCATCAACTGCTCCCCCTATTCCTACCGAGTCTAAAACAACAAGAAATACTCTTTTATATTTTTTATACATATCATACCTCCACTATTATTATATATTATTTCTTTAAAACTTGAAAGAAAAAGACTAAAAATGACGTTTTTTTGACAGTATTTTTAGTCTACTTAATAGCATTTAATTTAAAAAACTTATCTTTACTTTTTAAATATAATCCTGTATAAGTTTCATAATATTCTTTTAAAAACATCTCTAATTCCGTCCGAACTTCTTTAGAAGTTATTTTTAATTTATCAATTTTTTCAATATCTACTTCTTGAAATAACTTTAAAAGTTTTAAAGTATTAGGTAAAAATTTATAAGCATCCTCTAAACAATCTTTACAAAGAGCTCCTCCTTTTCTAATATCAAAAGTCACGATTTCTTTATTAGAACAAGAAATACATTCGGAAAATACAGGATTAACTCCTAAATATTTTAATAATTTAACTTCATAGATATTGGTAATTATCGAAGCATCAAAATCTTCATTTATTTTTAAAAGGGCTGATATAAGTTCATGAAAAATATCACCATTATTATTTTCTCTTAAAACACCCTTCGTTAATTCTATTAAATACAAGGCATAATTCATTTTGGAAAAATCTGTCATAATATATTTTAAAGAATTAATAAGACTTCCTTCTATTAACGTTCCTATTCCATTTTCCTTATAAGAAATTGTAAAATTAGCATAAACTAATTTCATACTAATTCCTCGAAGTTTACTTTTTAAAGTTCTTGAACCCTTAGACATCACGGAAATAAGTCCATATTCTTTCGTTAAAATATTTAAAATTTTACTAGTTTCACTATAATTAGTTTCATTTAGAACGATCCCCTCGACTGTTACTTTCATTATTAATACCTCGACATTCACTATATAAAAGATAATATCTAACATCACCTGTTTTTTCAAATAATTCCCAAAGTAAATTTCGCATTTTTATCACCATTTATATAATGCTGTTATTTTTTCTTTTTATTCAAAATCTAAATCATCTTTTAAACCCAATTCTTGTAAATAGTTTTCTCTATCTCGCCAATTTTTAATTGTTTTAACATATAATCTTAAATAAACTTTTTTCTTAAAGTACTCTTCTAAATCACTTCTTGCATTACTTCCAATTGTTTTTAACATTTGCCCATTTTTACCAATAATAATCTTTTTTAAATTATCTCTATCAACAATAATAAGAACCCCTAAACTTAATAAATCAGGACTTTCTTCATATTCTTCTAAAACGCAAGTTACAGAATGAGGTACTTCTTCTTTTGTTTCTCTTAAGACTTTTTCCCGAACTAATTCTGTTATAATCATTGAAGTTGGTTGATTAGTAACAAAATCATCATCATAATATTTTTCATCATCTGTTAAATATTTTTTTATTGTTGTAATTAATTCAGAGACATTAATATCTTTTAAAGAAGAAACTGGTACTATTTCTTTAAAATCATAAAGTTCTTTTAATTTATTTATTTCTTTTAATAAAACTTCTTTATTTTTTAATTTATCAATCTTCGTTAATACTAAAATAACATCCCGTTCTTCAGATTTTAGTTTATCCAGAATAAACTTATCACCTCGTCCAAAACCCTCTTTAATGTCTACTAAAAATAAAACTATTTGAACATCTCCTGTCATAGCATAGGCTTTTTTATTTAAAAGATTACCAAGTTTATTTTTAGGTTTATGAATACCTGGCGTATCTACAAAAATTATTTGCGAATTATCATCATTATAAACACCTTCGATAATATTTCTAGTTGTTCCTGATTTATCAGAAGTAATTGCAACATGACGTTTTAAAATACTATTTAAAAGTGTACTCTTTCCAACATTAGGTCTACCAACAATACTTACAAAACCACTTTTCATAGATTTTCCTTATCAAAAACTTTAGGCGTTAATTCTTCTAAAGTATGACTTTTTACTTCTTTATTGGAGTAAACATAAACCATTGTACTTGGTTCCATAAATTCTATTAATACTTGTCTACAAGCAAAACAAGGATAGGCTAATTTATCAGAAGCATTCATAATATGTATTTCTTTAAAATCTCCTTTTCGATAACCATTAGTAATAGCATTTAAAATAGCATTTCGTTCAGCACAAATAGTTGAACCATATGCAGCATTTTCAACATTTACTCCTTTAAATTCCGTACCATCATTTGTAACAACAATACAACTTACTGGAAAATTAGAATAAGGTGCATAAGCATTATTCAATAAATCTTTTAATTTCTCTTTCATATTTTTACCCTTTCGATATATTCTTTAACCGGACCATAAGTCTTTCGGTGTTCTTTAATAATTCCATATTTTTGAATTGCTTCTAAATGTTTTTTAGTTGGATAACCTTTATTATTTTTAAAATCATACATAGGATATTTTTTATCAAGTTCTAAAAGCATTCTATCTCTTGTAACTTTAGCAATAACAGAAGCCGCAGCAATACTTAAACTTTTAGCATCTCCTTTAATAATAGAAGTAAAAGGTATATCTGTTTCTAATTTCATAGCATCAATTAATAAATGTTCTGGTTTTAGATGACAATTTTTAATTGCTTCAAGCATGGCTAATTTTGTTGCTTCGTAAATATTTACTTCATCAATTATTTTTTCATCGATTACCCCAATGCCATAAGTTATAGCATCCTGAATTAAAATATCATAAAACTTTTCTCTTTTAACTTCACTTAACTTTTTAGAGTCAGTTAATCCCTCTAATTGATAATCAAGAGGTAAAACACAACAACAAGCAACAACGTGCCGAAGACCAAGACCGCAGATTTTAAAGTAGACAATTACGATAT
>CANRGW010000046.1 GCA_947630205.1 uncultured Bacilli bacterium | reverse complement strand
ATTATATTGGTACCGGTAATTTAATTGAAAAGTATTTTCCGGAACATAATGTTAGATATATATCTGTTACGGATAATATAGATACTTTTTTGGAAACTTCCAATAATGATATAGCCCCATTTAAAGCAATAATGAATGATATGTATGCTAAAGATATTTCTAAAAAGATTAAATCTAGTTTAAAAGCCAAAATGAAAGATGGAAAATGGGTAGGAGGCAAAACGCCCTTTGGATATGAAAAAGATAAGGACAATAAAAATCATTTAGTTATAAATGAAGAACAAGCAATTATTGTTAGAAGAATATTTGATATGTCTTTACATGGATTGTCTTTTTTTAAAATAGCTCAACAATTAACTAATGAAAGAGTGAAAACTCCTGCTCAATACTATAATTTTGAATGGAAAAGAAATTATAATTTAAAATATGGAAAGTGGCATTCTAAAACAATTAAAGATATTTTAACCAATAGGATGTATATAGGTGATTTAGTCCAAAATAAAAGAAGTAAAGTAAATTATAAAATAAAAAAAGTAATAAAAAATAATCCCGAAGATTATATAATTGTTCCTAATACTCATGAGGCTATTATTGCTAAAAGTATATTTTATGAAGTTCAAAAAAGAATACCTAAAAATAAAGGAAGAAATGAAAAAAAAGAAATGCATTTATTAGATGGACTTTTGTATTGTGGAGATTGTTGTCATCGAATATCAATTACATCTAGAAGAAAAAAAGATAATAGATGTTATACAGTTTGTAATTACTATCGAACTTATATGAAACAAAGACTTTGTACAACTCATTCAAATAATTATGATAAATTAGAGAAAGTAATCATTAATTCATTAACGGAAATGTGTTTAAATTATATTAATAAGGTTAAAATTAAAAATAATGTTTTATCTAATTTAGAAGATGATAATAAAGTTAATGAACTTCAAGAAAGAGAAATACTTAATAATGAAATTAAACAAATTCATGATAATTTAGATGCTGTTTATATTGATAAGTTAAATAAAAAAATTACCGAAGAGCAATTTGAAAGAGTAAGAGGAAAATTAGAAAATGAATTGAGTATTAAGAAGAAAAGATATAATGATTTACATACTAATATTCCGAATACTATTTTAGAAGAAAATAAAAATAAAATGATAATAAAATATATTAACGAATTCTTATCTATGAAAGAACCTAGTAGAGAACTTATAATTAGTCTAATTGATAAAATTGAAATATATGAAGATAAGAATATAAATATTAAAGTTTTATTTAGTAATATCAAATAATTTTATAAATGATTATTCCTATTATATATAAGATGAAATAAGCGTATAAGTATTTAAATTTATCAAAAAAGGGCAAGCCCATGTATGTCCAATTAGAACAAGAATAATTAATCATCATATTTATAAACATACTTATAGACCAGAATACTCTTGCTGTGAAGAAAATGTTGTAAGTAACATTAATCAAGGTTCATGTTGTAACTTTAGATAAGGATAGTTTAACTATTCTTTTCTTTTTTATGATGTTTTTTATAATTTTTTGAAACGTCAAGAAAGTGTAAATCAAAAATTTAAAAAATATTAAAAAAAATAACTTAAATTGGTTATAAAATTGTTACATTTAAATAAAATATAAAGTAAGTTTTTTAATTAAAAAATGAACAAAATTTTCAACTTAAAAAAATGTCAAAAAAATGTCATTTTTTTAGTTGACTTATTTTAGATATTTAAATATAATACGATTGAGGTGTGTTATGAAGAAGTTTAGAAAAGTAATATCAAAGTTTTTATTAGTTATTATGTTATTTAATTATTTTACTCCTTTTATAGAAGTAGGAGCGAAAGAAACTAATAAGGAAGAAAGTGTTAGTGCAAGTTCTAAAGAGGAAATACCTGCTAATGGGAATATTGAATTAGAAGTTCAATTAGTTTTACCTATTAGAAATAGAGAAACTAGTAACATTACATATAAAATATATGATAGTAATGGTAATAGTGCTAGTCTTGAATTAAATGAAATAATTAATTATCAAGATGGCTTTTTAGATAAAAATATAAAATTGAAAAATCAATCAATTAGAGTAACGGCAACGAAAAGAGATACAGGTGGTAACTTGTTATCAGGAGTTGATTACAATAATAATATTGTTTATTTTTCAGTAAATGTTTATGGACTTTCAAAAGGAAATTATGAAATAGAATTAAGTGGTAATCATTTTGTTACTTATAAAGTTCCAGTTACTTTAGATAATTATTCTAAACGTGTAAGTTTAACTAATGAAACAGGTATGTTTGAAATTGGAGACGTTAACGGAGATTTAAAAGTTTCTGAAACTGATGCTAATTTGATGTTAGAAGCTATTGATAAAAATAATTCTAAATATGATTTAAATTTGGATGGTGTAACTGATATTGCTGATTTAAACTATATCACGGCTATTTTAAATGGTACTAAAAAGAATGCTGAAATAGAAGATACCAGTGCTATTATTGATAGTAGTAACGTTTCTTTAAATTTGAATGATAATATTGAAATAGAGGGTAATGGCTCTTTAACAGCAATTTTTAATGATGAAGATGTTCTTACATTAAAAAGAAGTGATAATAAAGAAGTAAGTGAAGAAAATCCTATTTCTTTAGAAGTTGACTTAGGTAGTAATAAAGAAGATACTGTTAAAATGAGTGAGATAAGAATTTCGGTTGGCGAAAATGCTCCTAAAACTCTTAAAGCAATTATAGATGGTAAGGAATATATTGGAAAAAGAGTAGAAACAACAAGAGAAGATGGTATTTATCCTTTTACAGAAGACAGTAAAGAAGGAGATATTGTTATCGATTTAAAAGGTCAAATTGCGGTTAAGAAAGTTACAATTGTGGTAACAGAAACTGGTTCTAATAATTTGGCTGATATTGCTAAAGTTGAATTTTTAAATAATGTTAAAGTAGAAACGAAAGAACCAGATAATTTTTATACACCAAGAAATATTGAAATAGATGGTTCGGTAAGTGAACAATTAACTGTTAATTTTCAATCTGTTCCTAATGTTACAGGTTATGAAATAAAAATTACAGGTCCAAAAATGGAAAAAGGGGTTATTTTCCAAACAACATTTACAAGTTTTACAATTGAAGATTTAAAGAATTATGCTACTTATAAAATTTCTGTTCAATCAGTTAATCAAGAATGGGAAAGTGGTTGGAGTGAAGAATACGAGGGAATGCCTATTGCAACTAGAAGACCACCAGCACCTGATATGGTAACTTTAACTCCTATTTATTCCGGATTTGATTTAACTTGGAAAGATATGGATGATACGAAAACTTATAATATTTATTATAAAGAGACCGGGGCTTCTTCTTATGAAGTTATTCGGGATATTAAAGGTACAAGTTATACTTTAAAAGGTTTAAAAGATGCTGTTGAATATGAGGCCTATTTAACTGGAAATAATGATTTAGGAGAAGGTAGTAAATCTCAAACAGTTAAAGGAAAAACTTTAAAGGCTGATGCTACAATTACACCAAAATATAAATTAATTAATAAAACTGTAAGTGGAAGTGAAGTTACTAGTCATATTAAAGATGTTCTTTATTCAAGTGGGGAGATGATTTCGGGTAATAAATTCTCTATGGTTGATGATAATTATTTATCATATTGGGAAGTTAAGTCTTGGATGGCAGCAACTCATTATTACGGAATAGGGGTACCAATTATTGTTTTAGATAAGCCATATAAAATGGATGAATTTGTAATAACGGTACCAGACGCTTATCCTTATTCTTATAAAAGTGGAACAACTGATCCTAATGCAAGTAATAAAAATGATGTTTTACTTCATTATTGGAATGGAGAAACTAATTATAATGCTAATAACAAAACAACTGTTCAAGGTCAACTTATAACTAAAAAAGATGAAAATAATCGTGTCTACTATGTTTTAAAATTAGATGAACCAATTACAGCCGATGCTATTCAAATAGGTTTAACCGTTACAGGAAATGGTGGTTTAATCCAAGTGGCTGAGGTTAAATTATATGAATACGACTCTTTAGTAGATGAAGTAGGCGATTTATTTGCTGATGATTTAAGAGTTGAACTTAAAAAAGGTGTTACAAAAGAAAAAATTGAAGAATTGAAAAAACGAGCAGATGTAAAAGATAATGGTGAATATAATCCATATCGTGAAGTTATTTTAAATGATTTACAATATGCTCTTGATATATTAAATGATAAGGCTATTCAAGACGTAATTACTTTAAATCCAAATATTTCTAATTCTTATAATGGACATACTGGTTTTGCTATGACAATTAATGATTATCAACCTCTTGGAGTAGTTGCAAGACCAAATGAAAAATTAACGGTTTATGTTGGAACAAAAGGTAATGTTAATGTTGAGTTAGTTTTCACACAATTTTATGCGGAAGCTAATAAATGGCAAACAACAGTTCGTACTTTACAAAAAGGTCAAAATATTATTGATGTACCTAAAATAGGTGATGCTGAGGCCGAACGCGGTGGAAGTGTTTATGTTCGTTATACAAGTACACCAAATGCTAATACTCCAATTAAAATAAGAGTAAGTGGTGGCGAGAAAATACCAGTTCTTGATACATCGCTTCTAAAAACGGAAAGTGAAAAGAAAGATGCTATTAAAACTTATCTTAATGCTTTAAATAAACATGTTACAACTATTAAAGAAAATTATGGAAGTAGTTTTGATAAACAAACAAGTGTTTCTAATTCAACAGAAATTGTAACTGAAAAAGGATTATTCTCTGTTGCAGCAACAGCCGTTTTAGATGCTGTTAATTCGGGAACAACAACGACTGATAGTAAAATTAATAGATTATATAAATCAACAGAAGCCTTTGATGAAATGATGGAAATGTTCTATCGGCAAAAGGGTTTAAAAGAAAATGCCGAAGATGCAAAAGATGAAATGCCAAAAGCCAGAAGTAATATTCGTTATATGAGAATGTTTGATGGTGCTTTCATGTATGCTGGAGGTTATCATATTGGAATTGAATATGGTTCTATTGCGGGACTTATTCAAGCAGAAGGTAATTCAAGTACGAAAACAGGTTACTTTGGTTGGGGAATAAGTCATGAAGTAGGACATCAAATTAATCAAAGAACCCTTGCTCATGCTGAGGTTACTAATAATGTTTACGCTTTATTAGCTCAAACTTCTAATGATAAAGATAAATCTCGTTTAGAAACAAGTGAAATTTATCCAAAAATATATGAAAAAGTTACTTCACATACAATTGGAAAAGCCCAAAATGTTTTTGTTCAATTAGGTATGTATTGGCAATTACACTTAGCATATGATGATAATAATACTTTCAGTGATACTAATTCTATTTATTCAAGAATTAATCATTTAACAAGAACTTATGATAATAAAGATAATTATAGTAAAGATGATTTATTAATACTATTCTCTAGTATGGCTGCTAGCCGGGATTTAACAGATTTCTTTGAGGTTTGGGGCTTAAAAGCAACCGATAAGTTAAAAGCCTATATTAAAGATGAATTAAAACTTGCTAAAGAAACAAGACAAATTCAATATTTAAATGATGAGGCTAGAAGATATAGAATAAATGATGGTAGTAAAATGGCAAGTGATACAAAAGTTGTTGCTAGCATCGAAAAAGTTGATAATCAAAATAAAGAAGTAACCTTGAATTTTAAAGTTAATAAAGATGAAAAGAAAATTTTAGGTTATGAAATTCTTCGTAATGGTGTTTCTATTGCCTTTATTGAAGGGAATGTAAATACTTATGTTGATAGAATAGGTGCTGAAAATAATCGGGCTTATACCTATACAATCGTTGCTTATGACTATTTATTGAATAAAACTCCTGTAGCATCTCTTGCTGAGATTAAAGTTTCTTATGATGGTAGTATTGCTTCAAAAGATACTTTTGAAATCGAGTCTAATGTTAAAGTTAAGGGAGAAATAGTTGATTTAGAAGATAGTGATATGGATTATTCTAAATTAGAGGTTAACAAATTAATTGATGGTAATAATAAAACTTCATTTAATGGTACAGAGAAAATTAAAACCTTTACTTTAAATGGTGATAATGCTACTGTTACAACAGATAACAATAATGCTTATGTAATTATTAACTTAAATGCTAAATATGATATAAGTGGTCTTAAATATCAGGCTTTAAGTAGTGAAGCCGGACTTGATCCTAATTCAATTACGAAGTATAAAATTTATGTAAGTAGTGATAAAGAAAATTGGCAAGAAGCAAGAGTTGGAACCTTCAATCTAACAAAAGAAAATAATTATACAGATACCGTTTATTTCAAGAAAGATGCAAGTGCTGCCGATACTTCTCTTTGGACTTATTATGATGTTTCTTATGTTAAGATTGTTTCGGATGGCAAGAATAGTTTATCAGGAAGTGAAATAGATTTAATTGCTCCTCCAGGTGATAATATAGATATTTCCGTTACAGAAAATAATGTTCCAACTATAGGTGTATTAGATAAAGATTATACGTATGATGCTTCTTTAGGAGAAAATGGGGTTATTAAAGCCGGTTCCGTTATTATTAAAGGTGAATACCGTGGTAGTCCATCATTTAATGTTTTAACTATAACTGATGCTACTAATGGAACTATTTATAATGGATATCAATTGATTTTTGCTGAAGTAAATCCTGATATGACGGTTTATGAAGTTGCAAGTGGTACTTGGATGTATATCATGACAAAAGATGAATATCAAGAATTACTAAAATCATCTAAGAGTATAAGGGCTAATCTTTACCGTGTAAATGATGCAATTTCAATGGAAAATCAAAGATTAACAAGTACATCGAAAGCCGTTAGTAATTTAGAAACTTATGATAAATTACCAAAAATGTCTATAGACTCAAGTAAAGAAAATAATTAAAAGGAGGAAAGAAGTAATGAAAAAAAATTTAATACTATTAGGAATATTGTCTTTCTTGCTTCTTTTCCCTTTAACTTCTGTTAAGGCAACAACAAAGATTAATCTTGAAGAAACAAGTAATGGAAACATTAAAACCAATATGACTTTTGAAGAAGGTTTTGTTGGAGGAATTGAGGCTGTTTTTAAACTAAGTGATACAGTAAATGTACAAAGTGTTACTTTTAATGAAGATTATGGAAAAAATAATTTTACGAAAAACTATAAATATGATGCTAAAAATCATACTTTAACACTTCGCGTAACTTCTGGTGGAATTGGACTTAGTCATAATTTATTAAATGAAAATCGTGAATTATCTTTAGGAACTATTAAATTAGCAACTACTTCTAAAAAGAGTGTTGATTATAAAGTAGAAACATCATCTTTAACTTATATTGATAATAGTTGGCGTACTCAAAAAATTGCTAATAGTAATATAGAAATTGATACTAATAAGTTTACTTACGTTGTAACTCTTCCAAACGAAGAAGAAAAAGATGAGGATAATAAAAATCCTACTCAACCAGAGCCTGAAAATCCTAAAGATGATAATACAGAAAATGAAAAGACATCTGAAACTAAACCTGACAAGAAACCAGAAACCGAAACTAAACCAAGTGGTGGAAGTTCAACTGGTTCTAATACTTCTTCAAATACAACAAGTGGTAATAACAATCAAGAAAGTAATAATGGCGATAATAATAAGCCAGCAACCAATACTAATACAGGCAATAATACAAATACTAACACGAATAATAATACTAATAATAATGCTAACAATAATACAAGTAGTAATTCAAATACTACTAATGATAATACGAATAATAGTAATAATACAAATAAGGAAACTGTAACGGAAAATAAAAATTCAGCATCTCTTGAAAAAGATAACAATAATGCTGATACAACAACTACCGATGAAGATACAAAAGAAGAGATAACAAAAGCTGATGATTTAGAAAATAATTCAACTGATACAACCACCAATTCAACAACTGAAAAGAAGAAACAAGAAAAATCATCTAATAAACTTATTATAATTACCGCTTGTGTTGCTATTATTTTAGTTATATTCTTAGTGATGATGGCTTATTTAAAAAGTAAAGACAAGAAAAAAATAGATTTTTAAGATACTTTTAGGTATCTTTTTTTCTGGACAAGAAAAGCCCTTTACTATTAAAAAGAATAAACTTATATTCTAATTAGAAGGGAGGGAGTATGATGTTTTTACTTGAAGAAAAACCCAAAAAAACGAAGTATTGTTATAAATATTTATTTGTAGAGTATAATTCATTTTAAAAAATATATTTAAAGAAAAGTAAAAGAAAAGTAATTTACTTTCTTTTTTTTTAATGTTATAATAAACTTGTTTTTTGTAGGAGTATTTATGGATAAAATGGAAATTTTAATTGATGAAGAGAAACTTCAATCTCGAATTAAAGAAATAGCAAGAGAGATCAAAAAAGATTATCAGGATGAAGAAGTTGTTTTTTGTTCTGTCTTAAAAGGTGCCGTTTTTTTTACGGTTGACTTAATGAAAAACTATACAGGTCCTTGTTTACTTGATTGTGTTAGAGTATCTAGTTATGAGGGAGAAAATTCAACAGGTAAAATTACTTTAAAATTACCTTTAAAGAAAGAAAATATTGAGGGAAAAAATATAATTATAGTTGAAGATATTGTTGACACAGGAAGAACTTTAAAATATTTAGTTGAATATTTACAAGAATTTAATCCTAAAAGTGTTAAAACGTGTGCTCTTTTAGATAAAAAAGCCCGAAGAACAGTTGAATTTAATGCTGATTATGTTGGTTTTCCAATAGATGATTTATTTGTTATTGGCTATGGTTTGGATTATGATGAAAAGTATCGGAATTTTCCTTATGTTGCATATATTAAAAATAACTAATTAAAGTTATTTTTTTTGTCAAAAAATTGTCAAATTTTTCCTTTTTCCTTGCATATTTTTTTCCATCATATTATTCTAATAATAGAGGGAGAGTGAAATGTGTGATATATCCATCAATTGATAAGTTACTTAATATAGTATCATCAAAATATGAACTTGTTCATATAGCAGCCAAGAGAAGTAGACAAATAAGTGAAAATGGTTTTTTACAAATGACTTCTAAAAAATATAAG
>CANRGW010000045.1 GCA_947630205.1 uncultured Bacilli bacterium | reverse complement strand
TCCATAATAGTTGTAATAGAAGTCCAAGGTAATTTTGCAACATGATGCTGCAAAAATTCATCATTATCAAATTCATCAGCAAATTTTTGCATATATCTTAAATTTCTTGCTGACATTCCTTTAATTGTAGGAAACTCTATTTTTAAATCTTTTGCTAAAGTATCAATAAAAGATGTTCCCCATTTATTATTTTTTAATAATTTTAATCCAATATTGTAATACATTAAAATTAAGTCTTTGTTTGCATTTTCTATAACTTTATTTCTTGTAGTTACTAATGTACTTTTAATATCTTCTAAAAGCATAAAATATTCATTATTTTCAATCATACGTTTCTTCCTTTCTTTAAATTACTATTTTTTCTTAACGTATATTTTATCATAAATTTTCTATAATGCATATTCATTTTTTTAAAATTAGCAAATGATTAAAGCATGTTAAGACAATGTCTTTTACTAAAAAAAATAAGAAAAATTAAAAATTTCTTAAAAAAAACTTTATTATGAAAAATATCCACCATAAAGTGGATAAATTTATTTTTGATAGATTAAATCTTTATATTCAACTTTTTTATCAAGTTGATTAGCATTAATCATAATATCTTGTAAATGGTCAAATGATTTTTCAGTAAATTCGGTAGTAGTTGGCCAAGTATCGGCATTTTTATATCTATCAATTACTTTTATTAAATCTTCTAAAGATGTATCTGGAAATTCAGGTAAAATAACTTCTGCTATTTCTTTACTACTTTTAGTATGAACAAAATCAAGACCTTTTTGAATAGCTTTCGTGAAATTTTCTATAACATCAGGATTTTTTTCTAAGTAAGAAATTCTAGCATTATAAGCAGTATAAGGTACAATTCCTCCGAGTTCACCTAAACTTGCAACTACATATCCATATCCTTCTTTTTCAACTAAAGTAGCATTAGGTTCAAATAAAGATACAAAGTCTCCAGTACCTCCTATAAATGCTCCTTGCATCGAAGCAAAAGCAATACTAGTATCAATTGTTAAATCTTTTTTAGGATCAATTCCTTTTTCCGTTAAAATATATTCAAGGGTCATCTCCGGCATTCCGGCAATCCTTCCTCCAATTATATATTTTCCTTTTAAATCTTCAAGGGAAAAATTATCTATTTTCTTTCTTGAAACTATGAAACTTCCATCTTTTTGAGTTAATTGAGCAAATGTTTTTAAATAATCTTTTTCTCCTTGATTATAAACATAAATTGTTGCTTCTGAACCAGAAAATCCTATTTCAACATCACCTGATAAAACGGCTGCTGTAACTTTATCGGCTCCATTTGCTAAAATTAATTCTACATCAAGTCCATAATCTTTAAAATATCCCTTATGTAAAGCTACATACTGAGGTGCATAAAAGATACTATGAGCAACTTCTGCAACTCTAACTTTAGTTAAATTATCATCTTTTTTATTAAATTTAAATAAAACAGCACATGCTGATACAAAAATAATTAAAAAGGCAACAATTGTAATAATTTTCTTTTTCATTTTTCCTCCAATCAAAGTATTATATGATTTTAACTTATTTTCGTTAAAAAAATACTTATTAGAAAAAATATGCTATAATATATAGAAATTTATGAGGCAGGATATGGTTGATGAAATAAGGTATAATTTATTTAAAAAAAGATATAATCTATTATTTTATTACGGAGTTATGCATGGTTTAATAAAAAAATATGATGATGAACTATTAAATAATTTAAGTCATATTTATTTAGGTGGTTTGAAAGCAACAATTCTCTTATTACATTTAAATTTAGCAAATGGTTATTGATACGATAGAGCAACCCTTGTAACTTTAGGTTTTCAAGATGATGATTTTCAAGTTGTAGATAGTTTAGTTGATGGTCTTCGTTTAAGACCTGATTTAATAAAAAAATTTAAAGAAGGTAATTTAAGTGAAAACTATGGAGGACATTGTTTTGCTGAAAGAAAAGGTAAAGATGGGAAAATTTGGGTTTATGATACTTCCGTTGGCTTAGTTTTTGAAAAAAATTTATATTATCGAATGCAGCATCCTATAATTAAAAAAGTTAATAATCGGGAAAAAACTTTAGCTTTTTTAGAAGAACTTTTAAAAGATAGTAATTTTGAAGAAGATAAATATATGTTGCCTCTTATTTTACCACCTTTAGAAACAAATTTAGTACCAACTCAACCATTTTATTTAGAGCAACTAAAAAAAGAAATCTCTCTTTTAAAAGAAGAAATAGGTTATGAAGATATCTGTCAAGAAATAAAAAAAGATATGCAAAGGAAAGGATTTTTCTAATAATTTAATTTCTCTTTTTTGAAGAACATGATATACTTAATATAAATGGAGGCGTATATGAAACAAGATAAAAAAATAATAAGAGATATTTTATCAGGAATGTTTGTAGCATCAACCGTTGGTTCTGCTTGTATAGTTGATACGGTTTTACAAGTAAGTTCAAGTGAACCGGCTTTAATAAGTGTTTGTATTAATAAAAATAATTATACTAATGAAATGATTAAGAAAAATAAAAAGTTTGCTATAACTATTTTAAGTGCTAATGTAGATGGGGAAATAATTAAAACTTTTGGTTTTAACTCCTCACGCGATATTGATAAATTTTTAAATTTTCCTTATCTAGAAGTTGATGGTATTAAAGTATTAAAAGATACAATTGGTTATATAGAATGTGAAGTAGTAGATATAGTTGATACTAAAACACATGATATTTTTATTGGTAAAATTTTAAAATCTGAACGTTTTAATGATCTTAAGCCAATGTCTTATCAATATTATCAAGAACATAAAGACGAATTTTTAAAAGTAAAAACGAAAGAAGGAAAAACTGCTTATGTTTGTACTGTCTGTGGTTATATTTATTATGGAGAAGAATTACCTAAAGATTTTAAATGTCCAATGTGTGGAGTAGGAGCAAGTGCTTTTTTAAAAAAAGAGTAAAAAATTCTTGAAAAAAATTTAAAATAATATTATTTTTCTTAAAAAAATTATGTTATAATTAAGTTAGAAATTGAGGTTAACGCCTTAATTATAAAAGTTTCAAAAAAGGAGGAAATTATGGAACTAAAAGGAAGTAAAACTTATGAAAATTTAATGACTGCTTTTGCAGGAGAAAGTCAAGCAAGAAATAAATATACATATTTTGCTAGTAAAGCTAAAAAAGATGGTTATGAACAAATCGCGGCTATTTTCTTAGAAACAGCTGAAAATGAAAAAGAACATGCCAAAATGTGGTTTAAAGAATTAAATGGTGGAGAAGTACCTAGTACTCTTGAAAACTTAAATGCTGCTGCTGATGGTGAAAATTATGAATGGACTGACATGTATGATGAATTTGCTAAAGTTGCTCGCGAAGAAGGCTTTACAAGAATAGCTACTTTATTTGAAGGTGTTGCAAAAATTGAAAAAGAACATGAAGAAAGATACCGTAAGTTAATTAAAAATATTGAAGAGGGATTAGTTTTCTCAAAAGAAGGAGATACTATTTGGCAATGTCGTAACTGTGGACATATTGTAATTGGTAAAAGTGCTCCAAAAGTTTGTCCTGTATGTAGTCATCCTCAAAGTTATTTTGAAGTTAAAAAAGAAAATTATTAAAATGTTGAAATTAGTAAGAAAAAACTTACTAATTTTTGTTTTTCTAAGATAAATTAAAGTTCAAATAATTGGTATATAGATTGTCGAATAAAAGTATAATAAAAAAACTTAGAGATTTAAAAAGGAATTCTCCAAGTTTTATTTTTTAAAAATTCAAAAACTAATTCTTTAGGTTGACTTTGGTAGACAATTTTATATAAAATGTCGATTACTTCCGATTCGATATTCTTTTCTTTTAATAATTCATACATGGCATTTAAGTTTTCTAGGCCTTCAATTGTTGTTTTGGCTTGATAACTTTTAAAATCAGCCCCTTCACCAATTAATTTTCCAAATGTATAATTACGACTCTGAACACTTGTACAAGTAAGAATTAAATCACCCATTCCAGCATAAGTTGAAAAAGTATGTTTATCTCCTCCAAATTCTTTTATTATTCTTCTAATTTCATAACTGGCATCCATTAAAAACTTAGCATTAGTTGAATAAGTAATATTTAATCCATCTAAAATACCAGAGAATATTGCCATTATATTTTTTAAAATACCACATAATTCAACTCCAATTATATCTTCTCTTAATTCAATAGTTAAATAGGGGATATCTTTAAATAAATTTAAAAAATAATTAAGAGTTTTTGAATTTTGACTTGCAAGTGTTAACCCAATAGGTTCTTTTGTGATAACTTCTTTAGCAAAACTAGGTCCAGAGATACAAGCAATTTTTGTGGTTTTTAAAACTTTTTCTAAATAATCATGAATTAAAGATTTATTTTTGGTTTCAATACCTTTAGTTGCAATTAGAATTTCTTGATTAGTTAAATAATTTTTCATAAGACTAACCGTTGTTTCTATAAATTTAGCAGGAATAGCCAAGATAATAGCTTCATTATTTTCAATTACTTCTTGCATATTCATTGTAAAAGTAATATCTTTTTTTAATTCATAATCAAGAGCCTTTAAATTTTTTCTTGTACTTTTCAATTCTTCATATTCTTCTTTTAAAGCAGTCCACATAGTTATTTTATAATTTTTATTTTCAAGAATAGATGCTAAAGCAATAGCATATGCACCTGTTCCAATTATTCCTATTTTCATATTTTCCTCTTTCTATATAAATAAAATATATCATATTTTATAATAAATATTAAGTTTTTTTGAAAAAAATACGATTTTAGTTGCGATATTCTTTTTTTTATGATAATATATCTATTGTTATTTGGTGGAATTGGTGAAGTGGTTAACACGCTAGATTGTGGCTCTAGTATTCAAGGGTTCGATTCCCTTATTCCATCCCATGAAGAAATTAAGTCTTGTTTTGCAAGACTTTTTCTTATGTAAAATTGTTGTTAAAACATTGATTTATTTACTACATACCTATATAATAAATAATAGTTGAATAAGGTTTTTAAAATACATAGGTGGTAAAATGAGTGAGTTGGAAAAAATGGTATTAAACTTAATAAATGAAGGGAAAACTTTAAATCAAATTAGAAAATGTCTCCATTTATCCAATTCTGAATTATCTCGTATTTTTCGTAATTTAAAAAATAAAGGTATGAAATTTAAACAACAATATTATCAAAATGGTGAAATTATTTCTTCTTTAGAAAAAAGTTTAGAAAAACCTGAAAGATTTCCTAAAGAAAAAGAAATAATTTTAGATAGAGATAAAGATGAATTTCAAGCTATTCTTATTGCTGATACCCATATTGGTTCAATTTATGAAAGATTAGATTTATTAGATAAAGTTTTTGATTTTTGTATAAAAGATGGAATTAATATAATAATTCATGGTGGAGATTTAACTGATGGACTTGCTTTTGGTTATCCTAAAAAACATAGTGATTATTATAGTCAAATTAATTATTTTTTAAAAAGATATCCTTTTGATAAAAGAATTTTAACTTTTGCCATTTTAGGTAATCATGATATGGATAGTTTAGTTCATGAAGGAATTGATTTAGAACAAATTATTAATAATGAAAGATTAGATATTGTTCCTCTTGGTTATAGACAAGGTGCAATTAAAATAAAAAATGATCGTTTTTTTGTTTTTCATCCTTTAAATGAAGCAAATACTTTTGAAATACTAGATTGGAATAAGTTAGAAAGAAAACAATTTATTATAACTGGTCATCAACATTTTATGACTTATTATGAACATCCTAAGTTTATTAAAATTTATGTACCGGCTATTTCTGATATTGCAAAAGTTAGTGATAAAGATTTGCCTTCCAGTTTTCTTAAAATGACTTTAAAATTAGATAATGGTTCTCATTTTCAAAGTGGTCAATTTGAACAATTTATATTAGAACCGAAAATTATTCGGGTAAGTGAAGCCGTTTATAGTTTATATCCTGTAAAAGAAGAAACAGATGATTATGATGGTACGCATCTTGTTAAAAGAAAAAATAAGAATTAAAAGTTTTTAATAATTTTTATCTTTCATTGTATTTTTTTAATAATCGTGTTATAATTTGAAAACATTGGTTGGAGGTGAATTTATGTTTATTGATGAAACCTTAATTAAAGTAATTGCTGGAAATGGTGGAGATGGATGTACTGCTTTTAGAAGAGAAAAATTTGTTCCTATGGGAGGACCTTTTGGTGGTAATGGTGGACATGGTGCCAATATTATTTTTAAAGTTGATACCGGGTTACATACTTTAATTGATTTAAGGTATATGAAAACAATTAAAGGAGAAAAAGGTGAAAATGGAAGTGGTAAAAACATGGATGGTAAAAATGCCTCTGATGTTATTATTAAAGTACCACAAGGAACAGTTGTTACAGATTATGATACTAATTTGATTATTGCTGATTTAAAAGATGTTGACTCTTCGGTTGTTGTTGCTTATGGAGGAAGAGGAGGACGTGGAAATACGGCTTTTAAGACTCAAAGTAATCCAGCCCCTAATTTTTCTGAAAATGGTGAACCTGGTGAAGAAAAAGTTTTAAAAGTAGAACTTAAATTATTAGCAGATGTTGGTCTTGTTGGTTTGCCTAGTGTTGGAAAAAGTACAATTTTATCAAAAGTTAGTAAAGCAAAACCGAAAATTGCTGATTATCATTTTACAACCTTAAGTCCTAACTTAGGAGTTGTTAAAACTCGTGATAATCGAAGTTTTGTGATGGCTGATTTGCCAGGCCTTATTGAGGGAGCTAGTGAGGGAATAGGTCTTGGAGATAAATTTTTAAGACATATTGAAAGAACTAAAGTAATTGCTCATGTAGTTGATATGGCTGGACTTGAAGGACGCAATCCATATGATGACTTTTTAACTATTAATAAAGAGTTAGAAAAATTTAGTCCGAAACTTATTAAGAAACCTATGATTGTAATAGCTAATAAAATGGATTTTCCTAACGCCTTAAAAAATTTAGAAGAATTTAAGAAAAAAGTTAAATGTGAAGTTTATCCTATTAAAGCAATTTCTTCTGAAGGCTTAGAAGAAGTATTAGTTAAATTAGCTGATTTAGTTGATGCTGCTCCTAATACTCCTTTATATGAAGAAAGTGAATATCTATCTCATGTTTTATATAAATTTGAAGAAGAATTACCTTTTGATATCAAAAAAGAAGGTAATGAATATATTATATATGGACCTAAAGTTGAAAAAATGTTTAAAATGACTAATTTTCAAAGTGATGAAGGTGTTGAAAGATTTATTCGAAAATTAAGAAAATTAGGAATTGATGATAAATTAGAAAGTATGGGAATAGAAGAAGGGGCTATTGTTAAAATACTTGATTTTGAATTTGAATATCATAAATAAAAATAAATTTAGGTAAAAAATATAACAAATGCTTGATTTTTAAGGAAAAGTTTGTTATTATCTTTTTTGGTAAGCAAATGCGAAAGACGGAGTAAAAGGATATTTTTAAGAGAGTCTATGGTTGGTGCAAATAGATAAAAAGAATTTTACTCAAATCACTTTCAAGTGCTATTTATGGATAAGATAAATACGGTAACGCGTTATAGTTTTTAAGGATTTATCAAAAAAGATAAATTAAATTAAGGTGGTAACACGAACTCTTCGTCCTTTGTGGAAGAGTTCTTTTTTTATTAAAGGAGGATTATATGTTTAAAGAATTAGAAAAAGTTAAAACAAGTGAAGTTGAAGCATCTATAAGTGCTCGTTGGGAAAAAATGCATATCTTAGATAGGTGTTTAGAAAATAAAAAAGATAACTTTGTTTTTTATGATGGACCAGCAACTGCTAATGGTTTTCCAGGACTTCATCATATGGTTGCTAAGTTTTTAAAAGATAGTTTTTGTAAATATAAAACTATGCAAGGTTATAAAGTTCTAAGAAAAGTAGGTTGGGATACGCATGGGTTACCTGTTGAAGTAGAAGTAGAAAAGACCTTAGGTTTTAAAAATAAAAATGATATTGAAAAATATGGAATAAAAGAATTTAATGAAAAATGTCGGGAAATAGTTTGGAAAAATGAAAAGGCTTTCTCAGATTTAACTACTAAAATGGGACAATTTATTGATTTAAAAAATCCTTATGTTACTTATGATAATAATTATATTGAAACGGAATGGTATATTTTAAAGAAATTCTTTGAAGAGGGTTTATTTTATGAAGGAGTAAAAGTTGTACCATATTGTACAAGATGTGGAACTGGACTTGCTTCTCATGAAGTTGCTCAAGGTTATAAAGAAATAGATGCTAATACAGTTATTGTTCCAATGAAGAAAAAAGATGAAGATGTTTATTTTTTAGTTTGGACAACAACTCCTTGGACTTTAATTTCTAATGTTGCTTTATGTGTTAATCCCGAATATGATTATGTTAAAGTTGAAAGTGCTGGTTATAAATTTATTTTAGCAGAGGCGTTAGTTTCGAAAGTTTTAGGTGATGACGTTAAAGTATTAGAAAAATATAAAGGAAAGGACCTTGAATATGTTGAATATGAACAATTAATTCCAAGTCTAAAAGTTAAGAAAAAGGCTTTTTATGTAACACTTGCTGATTATGTAACTATAGAAGATGGAACAGGTATTGTTCATATTGCTCCTGCTTTTGGTGAAGATGACTCTAAGGTTGGTAAGAAATATAATTTACCTTATTTAAATCCTGTTGGCGAAGATGGTTGTTATAAAGAGGGACTATGGAAAGGTATGAATGTCTTTGATGCTGACCTTGAAGTTATTAAATATTTAAAAGAAAATGATAAATTATTTAAAAAACAAAAAATGAAACATAATTATCCTCATTGTTGGAGATGTGGAACACCTCTTTTATATTATTCTAAACCAAGTTTTTATCTTGAAGTTACTAAGTTAAAAGACAAAATAATTGCTGCTAATAAAAAAGTTAACTGGTATCCTGCTTATGTTGGAGAAAAAAGATTTGGTAATTGGCTTACTAATTTAAATGATTGGGCAATATCAAGAAGTAGATATTGGGGTACACCTCTTCCTTTATGGAGATGTAGTTGTGGTCATGATGAAATGATTGGTTCGCGAAAAGAATTAGTTGAGAAATCTCTTGAAAAAATAGATGAAACTATTGAATTACATAGACCTTATGTTGATGATATTCATATTAAATGTCCAGAATGTGGTAAAACAATGAGTAGAGTAAAGGATGTAATTGATTGTTGGTTTGACTCAGGTTCTATGCCATTTGCTGAGTATCATTATCCATTTGAAAATCAAGAATTAT
>CANRGW010000044.1 GCA_947630205.1 uncultured Bacilli bacterium | reverse complement strand
TTCTAAATCTGATACTTTTATAATATTAATACTTTCTAGTTTCTTCATCATTTTATGAAAAACTAAACCCGTTGCTAAAGCATCATAATCGCCTCGGTGATGACTTTCTTCATCAAAAGGAACGCCATATCTTTTAGTAATATAAGAAAGTCCATGTCTCGTTGCATCTTGGTCTAACATTCTTGATAAAGCCAAAGTATCTATAACAACATTTTTATATTCACCTAGATTATATTTTTTATAACACATTTCAATAAATGAAGTATCAAATTTTGCATTATGAGCAACCATTGGTAAATCTTTTGTCCATTCTAAAAATTCTTTAACAGCCTCTTCTTCCGAAGGACAATCACGAACCATTTCATTAGTAATAGATGTAACATTTGTTATTCTTTCCGAAATTGGTGTTGGTGGTTTAACTAATCTATCAAATTTATCAATTATTTCACCATCTTTAAGTTTAACGGCTCCTATTTCAATAATCGAGTCACCAGAAGCAGCATTAAAACCGGTTGTTTCAAGGTCAAAAACAACATATTCATTTTCTAAAAGAATACTATCATTACTTCTTTTGACAATTTCAACATTATCATCTACAATCGTTAACTCCGTCCCATAAATAACTTTAAAATGTTCTTCTTGAGGTTTTCCTTTATTATAATCAACTACCATATGATATGCATTAGGAAAGGCTTGACAACCTGCATGATCAGTTATCGCAATAGCCTTATGTCCCCATTTAATGGCTTGTTCAATTGAAGCAACACCATGTTTAGAAACTTCAACAACACCATCCATTGCACTCATCATTGTATGTGTATGTAACTCAACTCTTTTAACAGGACTATCATCTTTAATTTCTTCTTCTTTATGTTCCGATTTATTAATTGCTCGAACATTAAAAACTATTTCATTAGATGAATATTGATCTCTTTTAGTATAACCTTTAAATTTAAACCAAGTTCCTACTTTTAAAATCTTTGTTAAACGCTCTAGTTCTTCTTTATCATTTAAAAAGATTTTAGCATACATACTATCTGTATAATCCGTTATTTTTAAAGTAATAATTTTAAAATTACTTTTACTAGACTCAAAAAAATCTGAACCAAAAACTTCACATTCAACAATTAAGTCTTCATCCTCAGAAACAATATTTTTTAAATACGTTCTTTCGCCCTCTATTACTTCTCCATAATAAGTTCTCTCATCATCTTCTGTAACAACTTTTTTTCTTCTTGGAGCAAACGTTTTAACTTGAGGTGTTTCATTATAATTATTTACTTTTAACTTTGAAGTATCTACTTCAATATCTTCATTTATTAATTTAGCAACTTCACTTCGTCCATCTTCATCTTGATATATTGTTAAAGGACTATAACCTACTCTAACTAAATTTTCATTAATTTCTTTTAAATACTCTTCTAATTGTTTTTCTTCACCATGATTATAAACAACAAGATAATTATTATTAGACCCATTTATTTTTAATCTGTTTTCAAAATAAGAAATATATTTTGGTAAAAAAAACTTAAAATACTCATCTAAATACAAACTTTTATTACCTAAATTCTCTATATATATTAATACTTTAGAATTAAAAAACTTTTTAAATTCTGTTTCTAATCTTTGATAATCTTCTAAAGGCAACATATTTTCCGTACTTAAATAAAGTGTAATTAAATTATTCTTATTATTAACATTTACCTTTTTTAAGAAAACATCTTTATATTTAAGTTGGTCATTTATATCCATATGGATTGTTTCTAACAATTTTTCAAGTTCTTCTCCCATATATTACCTCACTACTTGTAAAAAATTAAATTACTTCTATTTCTTCATCACGTTCTATTTTTAAAACATTACCTAATTTTAAAATATGACGATGATTTTTAATACAAAAATCAATAAATGCTTTTAAAGACATTTTTTTCATATTTTTATCAATTGGATAGTATTCTATATCAAATGCTATTTTATCTTCTAACATTTTATTTAACATATCTTCTTTCGTATCATTTCCTAAATACATTAACCAAAAAGGATATATTTGTCTTTTAATTATTTTTAAAGTTTGATTGCCCATTTCATAACTAGAAACATTAGTTAATTGTTTACTTATTTCATTGATAACAGCAAGTTCAATAATAGCATCAACTATTTCTTTATATTCTTTATTATAATCTTCAAAAATACCTTTCACGATAGTTAAAATTAAAACTGTAATAGCATCATATTTATCTTTATCACTACCCCAGATTATAGTATCATTACTTTTATTGTATTCCATACATTCCATTCTAGGATGAATTACATAAACCATATAACTATCTTTTAAATCTAATTTTAAAACTTCATTAACACTTTTTCTAACCTTTTTTTGGTCATTATTAAATAATTTTATCAAATGCATCTTATGTTTATTGGTTTCTTTTTTTAAAGATTTATAAACTTCACTATCAAAAATTTCATTATATAAAACATCATTATCTGGAATAAAATCTTTACCATATTTTATAATTTCTTGCTTATCTTTATAGCAAAAATTATATTCTTTTTTATACTTACTCCATAAACTTTTTCTTAATTTATCTATTTCTTTTGATAAACTAGCACTATATAATAGATACCATGCTAAAAGATATTCATTTACACAAAATTCTAAATTCATATAACCAACTACTTTCTCTTAATACATTTTAATAATAACATAATTCATTTTTAAAATAAAGTAGAGAAAGATTATTTAAATAATTTTTTTAAAAAATTAAATATTTTTTTTAAAAGCGATGTATTTTCTTTATTTTTATTCTCTTTACTAGAACTTTTATAAATATTTTCAGTATGTATAACTTCATCATTTAATAAAATATTAATCGTTCCTAATATATCTGAGTTATCTTTATCATTTATAATTATTTTTTCTTTTATACTATCTTTTTCTTTCATAGTTAAAGGATAAACAAAATTATTTTTTATATAATACTTTTCTTTAAATATATTACCATCCACTTTGAAGTTATTTTTATCTAATAAAACATAATTTTGATAATTATCAAAATAATATTTATAAAGTCTTTCATGATTTAAGTAATTATCTGGGTCATCAAGCGTTACAATTAATAAATTTAAATTATTTGAAGAGGCTGTTGTTACTAAAGATTTACCAGCACTTGGTGTAAAACCACTTTTGGTAGTTGTTATTTTATCATAATTAAAAATAATTTTTGAACGGTTAATTAAAGAATAAGATTTTAAATTGGAAGAAAAATCATAATATTTAGCTCCGGCTATTTCTTTATAAAGTGGATAATTTAAATATAAATAACGGGTTAAGATGGCTAAATCATAAGCCGTTGAATAGTTTTTTGTTTCTTCATCTAAACCATGAGGATTTTTATAAATAGTATTTTGCATACCAATTTCTTTGGCTTTTTCATTCATTAGATAAACAAAATTATCAATATCGCCTCCAACATATTTGGCAATTACAACACTAGCATCATTTCCGCTTCTAAGCATTAATCCATATAATAAATCAATTAATTTTAATTTTTCACCTAAATTTAAATACATATTTGTTCCATACATTTTTAAGACTTCATCCCCTACTGTAACCTCTTCATTTAACTTATCACTAGCATAAGTTAAAGCCGTCAAAAAAGTCATTATTTTGGTTGTTGATGCAATTAGTCTTTCAGTATTACTATCATGTTCTTTTAAAATTCTTCCTGAGTCTATATCCATAATAATACTTGAAGAACTTGTATCACTTATGGCTAAAACTTTTAAAGGGAAAAGCGAAAAAACTATTAATACGATTAGAAAAATAGTTAAATTTCTTTGCATAATTATCACCTATAAAAATATATGAAATATTTTTTAATTAATACAAATACTAAAGAAAAAAGGCAATAATCGCCTTTTTCCTCGGAATAAATCCTATCTATATAAAACGCTTAACACGTTAAGCGTCATATTTTATTTTATGACACTAACATTTAATCGTTACATTTTTTTGATTATTAATAGTCTATGTTAAATTTATTAATTTATACTTTTAAATCTAAAATTTTATATTTAATTTAGTAATCATTATAATACTATTAGATTTTATGGTGAACACGTTTTTATATCTAATTTATTATTTTTAAATTTAAAGATAATACTTCCATTTAAATCTGTTCTATAAATTTTACTATTTTTTAAAGTTTCTAAAACTTCTTTCTTGGGATGACCATATCTATTATCTTTACCAACTGATATTATAGAATATTTAGGATTTATTTTTTCTATAAAATATTTACTGGAACTAGTATCAGAACCATGATGTCCAACTTTCAAAAAATCTATATTTCTAAGATAATATTTATCTAAAATATCTTTTTCTCTTTTAAAAGATGCATCTCCCATAAAAAGAAATTGATAATTATTATAGTTAAAATATACAACAAGAGAATTATCATTTTCATTATCATAAATTGTTGTATTTAAAAACTTTAATTTAATTTTATTAATATTTAATTCTTTTATATTTTTATAATATTTAATTTTCTTTTTCTTTAATTCTTGTATTAATTTAATTTCTAAGTTACTATAATCATCATTATTAAAGATAACTTTATCTACTTTAAAATTATTTACTAAACTAAGAGAGTCTCCCATATGGTCGAAATCAGCATGTGTTAATAATAAAAAATCAATTTTAGAAATACCTAAAGAATGTAACATAGTTATTGTCTTTTTTATATTATCCTTATTATATAATCCTCCGGTATCTATTAAAATATTTTTATTATCAATATGTAATAAACTCGAGTCCCCTTGGGAAACATCAATAACAATCCAAAAATCTTCTTTAATAATACTATTTATATGAACATGGAGTGTTAAGATAATAAATAATATTATTAGCATTTTTATTTTTTTAGCAAATAATTCTTTAATTAAATAAGTAAATATTATTAAGTATAAAATTAAAATAACAACGGATATTTTTTTTAAAATAATTATTCCAAATGTAAAATCATTTAAAAAATACGATAAATTATTTAAAACATTCATAAACTTAAAAAATAAATTGTCAAAGAACGGGAATATAAGAGTTAAAATTGCTAAAGGAAAAACAATTATATTAAAGCAAGGAACATAAATTAAATTATAAATAATGCCTAAAAAATTAATTGAATAATCAAAATAAATATTAAAAGGAATACTATATATAAAAGATATCAAAGATATTTTAAATATTTTCAAGAAGTAATTACCTGTTAATTTATCTTTATTTAAAATTAAAATAAAACTAATACTATATGAATATAAAAATCCACGATGGTAAATCCAAAAAGGATTTATTAATAAAGTAATAAAAGAAGTTATAATAAATAAATTAATTGGTTTTAAAAATAATTTTAATTTTTTACTTAAAAAAGACAATATTAAATATAAATAAACTCTAACAATACTTATTTGCAAATCAGTTAAAAGAAGATAACCAAAAATAATTATAAATAAAATAAGATAAGAAATTATTTCCTTTACTTTTAATTTTTTTAAAAGAAAAAGGAAAATGATACTAAAAAGGGTTATGTGGGTACTTCCTACTGCAAGTAAATGACATATTCCATTTATTTGATATGATTTATATATATTATTACCTAAATAAGAAGTGTCACCAAGGATAAAGGATTTTAAAAATATATTAGACTTAAATGTATCCAAATATTCTATTAACTTATTTTTTAGTTTATAAATTACATTTTGATTTTCTTTTAATACTTTAATATCTTTAGCATTTAAAATATAATAAATTTTATTTTGATATAAATATTCTTTATAATTAAAATTATTTAAAACCGTATTATTACTAGGTTTACTTAAATCACCTTGAATATATACTAAATCTCCTAAATGATAATTATTAGTATTTGTATAAACAATTAATTTTTCTTTGGCTTTAAGAGTTAATGAAAAACCATAATCTGTTTCCTTTATTTTAGTAATTGTTCCTATAAATTCTTTAGTATTGATATTATAAAGGCTCTTATAATGAATTATTTTGGTACTAAAAATAACATAAATTATAATAAATATAATAATTACAAAATAAAACTTTTTAGATTGTGATATTGTTTTTAATTGTATCAAAAATGCTATCACCTATACCATTAACATTTTTAATTTCTTCAATGGACTTGAAATTTCCATTATCATTTCTATATTGAATTATAGCATTTGCTTTACTTTCACCTATTTTAGATAATGTCATTAATTCAGCAAGAGAAGCCGTATTAATATTAACTTTCTCACTTGCTACTTTAGCATTTTCTTTTAAAGTTTTATTATTATCTTCTTCTTTTTTAGGTGCATTATCAACTACTTCTGTATTGCTATTACATATACAAGCATCATTATAAACATCTTTTTGACATATTTCAGATTTAGTTTCTTCTTCTTCCTTTAATTTAGAAAAATTATTTAATTCTTCTGATGAATAAATAATTATTACCATACCATCTTTTACTTCCATACTTAAATTTAATAAAGAAGTATTAGCATTTTCTAAAACTCCACCAGCCTTATTAAGAGCATCAATTATTCTTTTACCTTTATTTATAGAATAAACTCCTGGATGATTAACGGCTCCTTTTATATCAACATAATAAATTTCATTAGAGGTATTTTCTTCTTGATAAGCAAGTTCATTACCCTCTAACTTTTCTGGCATTAAATTTTCATAAACTATACTATCTCCTTTTAATTTATTTTGAATGGTAACAACAAGAACTAAAGATAAAACTAAAACTATAACAGCAATAATTACAGTAAATATTTTTCTATGTCTATTAAAAACTAATTTAATTGTATTAAACTTATCCATTTGACCTCCTTTTCTTTTTTAAAATTAAAATAATCGTTGATGTTAAAACTAACAATAATAATGATATACCTATAATTTCATAGTTAAAGTCCTTAGAAGTTTTTATACTATTAGTAGTAGGTGTTTGATTAAGATTATAATTATTTTTAGCATAAAGACTTAAGCTTTCCTCCTTTCTTTTTAACTCTAAATCTTTATTTTTTAAACTATTTTCTAGTTCTTCTAATAAATTAAATTCGGTTTCTATCTTTTTTCTTTCATTAATTAAATCTTCTTCTGTTTTGGAAAGAGTATTTTGAAAAACATTTAATTCTTGATTTTTATTTTCTAAATCGTTTTCCATTAAATTTAGAGTTTCATCTTTATCTTTTAATTCAAGTGAATATTTATTTAAATCTTCTTCTTTAGTATTTAAATCATTTGCAAAACTATTTAAAGCCTTATCACGTTGTTTAAGATCATTATCACGAATTTCAACATTATTTTCTTTTTGAACTAACTGATTATTTCGCATATTTAGATTGTTTTCTTTGGTTAAAAGTTCATTATTCTTTTGATTTAATTCTTTATCTTTCTCAGTTAAATATTGTTCTTGTTTCCATAATTCATCTTGTTTATTATTTAAATCATTATTTTTTTTCATTAATTCATCATTTTGAGATTTTAATTTTTCTTCGTACGATGTTAATTCTTGCTCCTTAGGAATTAAGTTTTCTTCTCTTTTGGTTAAATCTTCATCTTTAGAATTTAAATCTTTCTCTTTCTTATTAAGATTTTCTTCTTGTTCTTTCAAACTATTTTCTTTACTTTCTATTTCTTTTTCTCTAGCATTTAAATTTTCTTCTTTACTTTGGAGTCTTTCTTCTTGTTCTTTCAAACTATTTTCTTTGCTATCTAATTCTTTTTCTTTAGTATTTAAATTTTCTTCTTTTGCTTCTAAGTTTTTATTTTCTTCCTTTAATTTATTTTCTTTATCTTCAATTTCCTTTCCTTTATTATTTAAAGTATTTTCTTTTACTGTTAATTCTTCTTTTTCTTTCTTTAATTCATTCTCTTTATTTTCTATTTCTTGTTCTTTCTTATTAAGATTTTCTTCTTTTTCTCTTAGTTCATTTTCTTTTTGTTTTAATTTTTCCTCTAGTTGTCTTAATTCTTCTTCTTTATTAAGTAAATCATCATTACTATTTGAAGATACTATTTTCAAATATTTATCTGAATTATTCTTAGTAAATTCCTTATAAACATTACCATCATTGCTAGTATAAATTTTTATATTTTTATCTAAAATATAATTTTTACCAGTAGAATTTCCACTTGTATCATACATTTCAATATTGCTATTACCTGATATATAAATAGGAACAACTGTACTATACATTAATCCACGTGATTCTTGAATTTTAATCGTGGAATTATTTATATATAATCCTTTAATTGTATCTACTAACCTTTCAATTTTAGTAACATTTACTTCGGAATTATTGAAATAAATACTACCATAATTACTGTTGAAAAAAGTACTATCTGCATTTACTTTCAATTTAACATTGTTAAAAATAATATCACCTTTTATAGCACTCATAAAAGCATTTTTACTAGTAATATTTAAATTAATTCCTGTAACACTTATCTGCGTTGCCGTAAAAGCCTTTTGTACAGAATTAATTGTTAAAGAACCATTTCCAATTATCTCTAAAAAATCAGCCGAAAAACAATTTAAAGTATTTTCCGAATTATCTATATAATTATCTCCCTCAATAACAACTTTTAAAGGTTCCGTAGTATTAATCGATTTTAAATGGGCATTTGTTAAAGTAATTATATTTAAAGAGGGATTATATTCATACCCATCTCCTACTAAGTTACTAGTAACATCATGCTTTTTTCCATCAATTTCTATTACTTTGGCTAAACATATTTTAGGAGATATTAAAACCATTAAAATAAATACAAATAATAAACTAAATTTTCTATTCATCATCAATCCTTTCTATTAACCGGTCAACACATCAATCATAGTACCAAAAATAATATTTGTCAAATTTTGTAAATTGACATTTTTACCCTCTTTTTGTGTCAATTAACCATTTTAAAAAAAAGAAAACCTCAAAATAAAAAATTGAGGTATTTTTCTTTAACAATTTAAGGATTTTTTTAATTATTTAAAATAAAAAAGTGAAAAAAATTTTTTTTAAATTTAATTTCACTCATTATCTTTTACAATGTCAATGCCAGTTAATTTTTCACTAGAAATACAATTATCAGTTGCATGTTGGTCACAAGTTGTTTCCCCACTTATTCTTCTTTTAGAACCAATTATACAAACACAGTAATTAATTTCATAAGTATCTTCTTCGGGATTTTCTTTATTTTCTAAAATCGAAACTTTAATATAACTACTATCATCATATTTTCCCCCATCAGCATCCATTGAAAATTCTGATTTTTCATTTAATTCAGAAAAAGTATATACTATAGGTGTTCCTGATTGAATAGTATTTCTATCTTGTCTATTAGAAGCAATAAAAGATTTAGCCTTTGCAACCATTCGATTAGCATCTAATAAGAAAGTATCACGTTTATTATTATTAATTGTTGAAATAATATTTGGAACAGCAACTCCTGTTAAAAGTACTAAGATTGTAATCACGGCTAATAATTCAACTAAAGTAAAGCCTTTTTTATTTA
>CANRGW010000043.1 GCA_947630205.1 uncultured Bacilli bacterium | reverse complement strand
TTAGATATATTTTTTTTGACTCTAAATTTCTTTAACTTTTTTCCTTCTTTTTCTCTTGTTTTTAAATTTGCAAGAAAAAAGCAGTTACAACTTGTAATTGTAATATTATTTTAATTGCTATATAATGTAAGTAGGGGATGATATGATGAGTCGTGTTGCTATTGATTTAGGTTTTATTGAAATATATTGGTATTCTTTAGCAATCTTAACCGGTATTATTTTAGGTGGAGCACTTATTTTCCTAGAGTTAAAAAGATTAAAAATGGATACGAAGTTTTTTATGGATATGCTTTTTTATGTCATCATCTTTGGTTTTTTAGGTGCGCGAATTTATTATGTTTTATTTAATTTAGATTATTATTTACAAAACTTGTCGGAAATTCCGGCTGTTTGGAATGGTGGCTTAGCAATTCATGGAGGAATTATTGCTGGTAGTTTAACTATTATTATTTATTGTTTTATCCACAAAAAAAAGTGGATAGAAATTTTAAAGTATCTTGATGTTTCATCTTTAGGAGTTATTTTAGGGCAAATAATTGGTCGTTGGGGTAATTTCTTTAATTCCGAAGCCCACGGAGGAGCAACGACCCGTGCTTTTTTAGAAAGTTTACATATTCCTAATTTTATTATAAATGGTATGACAATAAATGGGATTGTTTATCAACCAACTTTTCTTTACGAATCTCTTTTAAATCTTCTTGGCTTAATTATTTTACTAATTGTTCGCCGTTTTAAAAAGTTAAAAGTTGGTATGTTACTTTCTATTTATTTAATGTGGTATTCTATAGTTCGTTTCTTTGTTGAAAGTATGCGAACAGATAGTTTAATGTTCTTAGGTTTAAAAACAGCTCAAATAGTTTCAATTGTTTTATTTCTTGGGGGCTTAATTTTATTTATTATTTCTTTAAAAAAAGGAGATAACTATAATAAAGCAACAAAATAGTTTAAAAAAGTTTTAGTTCGGTTATAACTTAAAGTATTTAGTTAAAACTAATAGAAGAATAAATGTGTAAAGGAGAATTAAATGGAAAAATATGATTGTATTATAATTGGTGGTGGTATTGCTGGAATTACAGCTAGTATTTATTTAAAAAATGCTCATAAAAAAGTTTTATTGATTGAAAAAAGTGCTATGGGAGGACTTTTAAATAAGATAAGTGAAATTAATAATTATCCAGGTCTTCCTAATATAAGTGGTCCAGATTTTGCTTTTAAATTATATGAACAAGTTAAAAAAATGGAAATTGAAATATTACTTGATACAGTTATTAAAGTAGAACATGAAGATAATAGAAATATTGTCAAACTAAAAGATAAAGAATTAGAATGTCGTTTTTTAATTTTAGCAACAGGAAAAGAGGCTCGAAAATTAGAACTTCCTCATGAAGAAGAATTATTAGGTCATGGTATCAGTTATTGTGCTTTATGTGATGGTAACTTCTTTAAAAATCAAGAAGTTGCTGTAATAGGAGCTGGAGAGTCGGCTATTCATGAAGCCTTATATTTAACTAATATATGTAGTAAGGTAACTATTATTAATAAATATCCAGAATTTAAAACCAAAGAAGATGTATTGGACGATTTCTTAAAAAAGCCTAATGCTAAAGTCCTTTATAATGCTCGTACAACTTCTTTAAATGTTAAAGATAATAAACTTTCAACAATTACTATAGAAAAAGATGGAAAAGAACAAGAATTAGAAGTTAAAGGTGTTTTTGTTTATATAGGAAGTACTCCTAATATATTTACAGAACTTAATCTTACTTTAGATGGTAAATATTTAAAAGTTGCCAATGATTGTCAAACTAATCTTGATACTATTTATGCTATAGGTGATATAATAAAAAAAGATTATTATCAATTAGTAGGTGCTGCTAATGAAGGAATGATTGCTGCAACTTCTATTATTAGAAGATTAAATAAGGAGTAAATATGTCTTTTGCAACTCGTATAAAAAATGAAATAAGTAATTCATATAGTAATAAAAATGCTAATATTGCCGAACTTTCAGCCATTATTAGAAATTCTTATGAAAAAGAAACTAATAAATTAGAAATCATAACAGAAAATTCAACAGTATGTAAACACTTATATAATTTATTTAAAGAAATTTATAATATTAATGTAAAAATAGAAAATAAAAATAGTAAGACTACGAAAAATAGATTATATAATGTTTTAATAAATGATAAGTTGGATATTATTTTAAAAGATTTAGCAGTTCTTAGTGAAGATAATGTATATAAAAAAGTTCCAAGTTCTTATATTGTTTCATCAACTGATGAAAAAAGGGCTTATTTAAAAGGAATTTTTTTAGTGGCTGGTAGTATAAATGATCCTAAAACTTCAATGTATCATTTAGAGTTTTCAATTGATTATTTAGATGAAGCGAATTTTGTTTCCTCTTTGTTAAATGAATTTTATTTGAATAGTAAAGTTATAATGCGTGATAAAGGTTATATGGTTTATATTAAAGAGGCTGAAAAGATTGGTGATTTTTTAAGAATAATTGGTGCTAGTAGTGCTGTTATGTACTATGAAGATATCAGAATTTATCGTGACCATAAAAATATGACTAATCGTCTTAATAACTGTGAACAGGCTAACTTTGAAAAAAGTATGTTGACTGCTAGTAAACAAATAGATGATATAAATTTGATTGATGAAGTAATTGGATTAAAGGCTTTAGATACAAAATTAGAAGAAGTAGCAAGATATCGTTTAAAATATCCCGAGTCTCCTCTTCAAGAATTAAGTGAAATAATGTCTTTAGAAACTAATCATCAAATAACTAAATCTGGTCTTAATCACCGTTTCCGGAAGTTAAGAGAAATTGCTAATCGTATTTTAGAAACAAAAAAATAAACTACCAAACATAGTTTATTTATTTTTCTTTTTATTTAAATCTAATCCAATTAGTTCTAGTTTAATAATAATGGTTTTTATTTGACTATCAGTAAGACCTATTTCTTTTAAAAAACTTCGATTTTTAATCCATAAATCTTTAACTTTTAAAATAGCATTATCTTTTAAAACTTTAATAATATTAGCATTTAAATTTAAACTTTCAATATTATTATCTAAATAACGATTATTCATTTTCTAAAACTCCAGCAAGTTTATTAATAATATAATTCTTGGTTTCATCAAATGTTAAATCAAGAACAACTGAGATTTCTGTATATAAATATTTTTCTGCTATTTCAAAATATGTTTTATCCTTATCACTTATTTTTCTTTTATTATCTATTCTTTCTTTATTTCTTAAATAAGTTGTTTTAATAATTTTAACTAAATCTTCATGACTTCCATTTTGAAGTAATCTTTTATATTCAGCTTCTAAAGTTTTATCATTGTTAGGTAAGACTTCAATATTAACCATATTATCAATAAGGGAATTTACTTCTTCTTTGGTAATTAAATTTCTTAAAGATTTACAATTTACAGGTACATTAAGTTTTAAAGAATTATCATTAAGTGGTACTAAAATATAATAATCAGTATCATTCATATATTTTTCTTTAATTGCTGATATTTGACATACATCTTTTAAATATATAACATAATCTCCAACTTTATACATTATAACCTCCTTTTTAGATAATCTAATATAGATTATAACCTTTGATTTCATAGATATTATACCATTTTTTCTTCTAAAATGTAAGTTTAAAATTTGAAATATTCTTTCTTTTTCGTTTATTTTATGCTATTATATAGCACCGAGGATTTATTATGGAAAAGAAAATTGATGAAGAAATTTATAAAATAAATATAGAAGGTAATTTAAGAGAAATTAAAATTGCAACTTTTTTTAAATTTTTAAATTTATCTGAAGAAATGTATGAAATGTTTTCTTTAGGAATTAGTTATGAAAATATACCACTTCCCGAATTTATTTATGCTCTTTTAAGTTTTTTCAATGAGCATGAAGAATTAAAAGAAGAACTTTCTTTAACTTCTAAAAATCGTCTTTTTAAGTTAGAACAAATGCAAGTTGTTGACTGTGAAGCAATAAATAAACATCAAGAGACAATTAACCCTTATATAGGACAATATAAAATTAATCATGAATTAGAAAAAGAATTAGATTTAGTAATGGAAAAAGGAAATAGTCCTTTTCAAAAATTTTGTTTAGTTTATAAAGAAGTATGTGAAAGATTTTCTTATGATGAAAAATATTATATAGAAGAAAATGCTGCACTTTCTAGACATTCGGATATTAATTATATAGAACAAATTACTTTTCAGGATAAAATAGTGTGTTATGAAGTAATTTTAATTCTTGCTTATTACTTAGAAAAATTAGGTTTTAATTATGAACTTTGTAATGGAAATACTTATGGATTACATACATATATCAAAATGCGATTTGATGAATACTTAATTAAAATTGAACCTGTTGATACTGTTTTTCATGATGATTTAACAAATGCTAAAATTGGTACGACTCTTATTGGTTTAACTTGTTTAAATAAAAATATGGCTACTAGAGATAGATTTAAAACATTACTTAGTTTTTATTATCAAGAAAGTAAAATAAATTATTATGATGGAATGTTACCTTCTAATAAAATAGATTGTTCTATTGATTTACCAAGTGCTATTAAAGAGGGTTTAATTCTTGTTGATTTAGCTATTTCGAAAGTTAAAGAGAAAAATTTAGAAGTTATGGAAAAAATGTGTTTTTTAGCCCATTTACTTGCTAGGTATAAATTTAGTAGCCAACTTTCCGTTTTTACTAATGAATTTATTAAAGATGAAACTTCACCTTATGGTTTTAGTGCTTTAATTATTTTAGGAGATTTATTATATGGAACTTATTATGTTTTATATAATTTTCAAGATATAAAAGTTTTATCTCAAGAAGAAGTTCAAAATTTATTTTTCGAAAATGTATTTTCTGATATAAGAGAGAAAAGAAAAACTTTTGGTATTAAGCGTTAAAGAAAAAGACAATCTTGATATGAACCTTGTTACTTATTTTCAATAAACATGTTCAGTTCAGAGTGTCTTTTTTAGTCTCTTTCTTTTAAAATTTTATCAACAATACCATAATCAAGGGCTTCTTCGCTTGTTAAGAAATAATCTCTTTCCGTATCTTTTTCAATTTCTTTTAAAGGTTTACCGGTATTTTTAGAAAGAATTGTATTTAGTTTTTCTTTTAATTTTAAAATTCTTTCAGCCACTATTTTTATTTCGGTTGCTTGACCTTGAACTCCCCCTAATGGTTGATGTATCATCACCTCAGCATTTGGTAAAATATAACGTTTACCTTTTTTTCCACAAGAAAGTAGAAAAGCCCCCATTGATGCTGACATTCCTATACAAATAGTTGATACATCACTTTTAATAAAATTCATTGTATCCATAATGGCCATCCCAGAAGTTATAGAACCTCCTGGAGAATTAATATATAAACTAATATCATCATGATTTATTGAGTCTAAATATAAAAGTTCAGATACAATAATATTAGAAAGATTATCGTCAATTTCGCCACTTAATAAGATAATTCTATCTTTTAATAACCTAGAAAAAATATCATAACTACGTTCACCATTTGCTTCTTTATCAACAATTACTGGAACTAAACTCATATTATCACCTATTGTTAATTTATGTACTTAAAGAAAATTTATACAAAAATATTCACGTAAAGTTAAAGAAAAAAAGTCAAATTTACTATTTTTTTTAAAAATGGTGTGCTATACTATAACTATAGTCGGAGGATTTATGTTAGAAAGTATAAAATGTTGGGTTGATGAAAAAGAAACAATTGTTAAGAAAGGTATAACTTTACTTGAACTTAGTAAAATGTATGATGAGTTATTTATGCATAAGATTATTATTGCTAAAGTTGATGGAGAGTATCATGAATTAAATGATGCTATAACTAAACCTTGTCATATTGAATTTTATGATTTAACAGATGCTTTTGCTAATCGAGTTTATTTAAATGGTTTAGTATATCTTACTAATTATTGTTTTCAAGAATTATTTAAAAATAAAGGTTATTTGTTAACAAGACATTCAGCAGATAAAGGATTATATATCGAAGCAACTTGTGATTTAACAAGAGAAATGGTTTATGATCTTGAAAATAAGATGAATGAGACTGTTAAAGATAATTTAAAAATTCATAAGGTTACTATTTTAAGAGAAGATGCTATTTCTTATTTTAATGAAATAGGAGATGTTAAAAAGGCTGGACTTTTGGAATATATGACTAATACTTATGTTAATTTATATAGAATGGGTAATAGTTATAATTATATGTTCAGTTTAATGCCTAGTGAAACTTCTTGTTTAAATGAATTTAAATTAACTTATTTAAATGAAGATGGTTTTATTTTAAGATTTCCGACTATTTATAGTAATGGAGAAATTCCAAGATATAAACATCATGCTAAATTATTTGAAGTATTTAGGGACTCTAAAGATATGTGCCGTCTTATGAATTTAGAAACATCAGTTGATTTGAATAATATTATTACAGGTGGAACAGTAGGGGATTTAATTAAAGTAACAGAAACATTATATAGTAATCGTTTACTTAATTTAGCTAAAAAGATTGCCAGTGATAAAAAAATAAAAATTGTTTTAATTGCTGGACCATCTTCTAGTGGTAAAACAACAACAACGAGAAAACTTTCAATGTATTTAAGAAGTTTTGGTTTAAATCCGAAAATGTTATCAATGGATAATTTCTTTGTTGAAAGGGCTGATACCCCAAAAAAGGCTAATGGAGAATATGATTTTGAATGTTTAGAGGCTGTTGATTTAGGATTATTTAATGGAACTTTAGATAAGTTATTAAAAGGTGAAGAGGTTATTCTTCCAGAATTTAATTTTATAACTGGTAAAAAGGAATATCAAAAAGAGAATAAAACTGTTCTTTTAAAAAATGATATTTTGTTAATAGAAGGAATTCATTGTCTTAATCCTAGTATTTTAGCTAATATTGAACCTAGTAAGAAAATGAAAATTTATTTATCGGCTTTAACAGAAATTAATATTGATAAAGATAATCGTATTTCAACAACTGATAATCGTTTAATTAGAAGATTAATAAGGGATTATTATACAAGAGGATATGCACCTATTGAGACCCTTGAAATGTGGGATAATGTTCGAGATGGTGAAGAAAAATATATTTTTCCATACCAAGATGAGGCTGATTTTACTTTAAATACAGGTTTAGTTTATGAATTTCCTGTTTTGAAAGTATATGCTTTACCACTTTTATATACCATATCTCGAGATAGTCTTTATTATGAAGATGCTAAACGGCTTATTAGACTTCTTGATATTTTCTTACCTGTTCCAAGTGATGAGGTACCAAATGACTCAATTTTAAGAGAATTTATTGGAGGAAGTTATTTTAAATAAAGAAAGGAATGATAAAAAATGAAAGTAGCAATTAATGGATTTGGAAGAATTGGAAGATTAGTTTATCGAATAATGAATGAGGAGTATAGTAATTTGGAAGTAGTTGCCATCAATGACTTAACTGACCCAAAACAACTTGCTTATTTGTTAAAATATGATACTAATCATCGTAATTATAGAGTTGATGAAATAAGTTATGATGAAGAAAATATTATAGTTGGCTCTAAAAAAATAAGAGTTTATGCTGAAAAAGACCCTAGTTTATTACCATGGAAAGAATTAGGAGTTGATTTAGTATTTGAATGCACGGGACATTTTACAAGTTATGAAAAGGCTTTAGCACATGTTACAGCCGGTGCCCGTCATGTTATTGTATCTGCTCCATGTAAAGGAGACGTTAAGACAATAGTTTATAATGTTAACAATGAAATTTTAACAGGAGATGAAGATGTTATTTCGGCTGCTAGTTGTACAACTAACTGTTTAGCCCCTGTTTTAAATGTTTTAGAAAAAGAATATGGAATTGAAATGGGATATATGACAACAGTTCATGCTTATACTAATGACCAAGTAACTTTAGATGTTGCTCATAAAAAAGGAATTGAAGCAAGAAGAGGAAGAGCGTGTGCTGCTAATATTGTGCCAACTTCAACCGGTGCTGCTTCGGCAATTGGTTCAGTTATTCCAAGTTTAAAAGGAAAAATGAATGGTATTGCTATGCGAGTTCCTGTTCCAACTGGCTCAGTTGTTGATTTAGTATTAAAATTAAAGAAAAAAGTAAGTGTTGAAGAATTAAATAAAACTTTTGAAAATAATCAAAATGAAACTTTAACCATAACTTATGACCCAATTGTTTCAAGTGATGTAATTGGAACTAATCATGGAGCCGTAGTTGACGGATTGTCAACTGATGTTTTAGATACTCCAGATGGTGAACTTGTAAAAATTATTGCTTGGTATGATAATGAAATGGGATATTCTTATCAAATGGTAAGAACTGCTAATTATTTTAGCCAAAAGGATTAAAATGGATATTGTTATAAGTTTTTTCCGTGATACTATAAGTGGTTCTTATTACTTTATTTATGCTACTATAGGATTAACTTTAATGTTTGCTATTATAGGGTATTTATATAAGGGAAAGTATGGAAAAGTTGAATTTAAATTAACCACGAATACAACTGAAAAAGCTAATGAAAAGAAAGAAAAAAATTCTAAGAAAGATAAAAATAAAAATATAGAAGAAGTACCTAAACAAGAGGTTCAAATTCAAGAAGAGGTATCAACTTATAATCCTACACCTCCTGCTTTAGGTTCTTTAAAAGATATTCCAACATCTCCTAATTTAAATGAAGTTCAAGTACAAGAACCTGTTCAAGTAGCCCCAATTGAACCTTTAAATCAAGATATTGTTATGGAAGTAGAAGAACCAGTTATCTCTGAACAAGTAGCTGAAACAATAAGAGAGCAAACTAATCAAATAAATAATGGTAGTATACCAGAAATTAAATAGAATACAGAATTTCTAGTATTCTTTTTTTTAGAAAGTTTTTATGAACTATAATTAAAATGTATAAAAAAGTCAAAATTTATGTTATAATGATTTTGTATCATAAAATAATGGAGTTCATTAAATTTAATGATGTTACTAAACAATACAAAAATGGTGTTGTTGCTATATATAATTTAGATTTAAAGATAGAAAAAGGTGATTTTTGCTTTATTATAGGTGGTTCTGGAAGTGGAAAAAGTACCTTAATTAAAATGCTTTATCGAGAAGAAAAACCAACTAGAGGAGAAATAATAATTGGGGGATTAAAGGTTAATAAATTAAGAAATTCTAATGTATATAAATTAAGAAGAAAGTTAGGAATTGTTTTTCAAGATTATCGGTTACTTCCTAAATGTAATGTTTATGAAAATGTAGCGTTTGCTCTTGAGTCAATTGGTATTAGAAAAAAAGATATTCGTCCGAAGGTTTTAAAAGCAATTGAAATGGTTGGCTTGAAAAGTAAATTAAGAGATTATCCAGATAATTTATCAGGAGGAGAACAACAAAGAGTTGCGATTGCACGTGCTATTGTTAATGAACCTAAACTTTTAATATGTGATGAACCAACTGGTAACTTAGATCCAGCAATGAGTATGGAAATAGTTGATTTACTTGAAGAAATAAATAAAAAAGAAGGTACAACGGTTATT
>CANRGW010000042.1 GCA_947630205.1 uncultured Bacilli bacterium | reverse complement strand
ATTATATTTCATTTATTTTTACTTTTCAAGTACTTTCTTCAAAAAAAATACAAGTTAGTTTTATTCTATCTAACTTGCAAGTCTTCTCTTGTCAAATTTTGTTAATTTTATTTATTACAGATAAGATTTTAATATTTCAAGATATTTTTCTTGCATACCAACATATCTATCTAATAGATGTTCTACTTGTTCAGAAACTTTTTTATTATTTAAAATTCTTCTTCCCTCAATAATTCCCATATTAGTTCCTTGTATTAAAAGTTCAGCAATTTTGGAATTACTTTTATCAGTCATTGTTTTCATATCAATTCCTGATTTAGTCATTGCTTTATTCATCATACTAGTTTCATGAGGTTTACCATCATTATATTCTGGATATATATCTTCAATATCTTTCTTTATATTTTCATAAGTATTATATTGTTTATCTAAAATCTTTTTAAAACTTTTATCTTCTACTTTATCCAAAATAAAGTGAATAGCATCAACTCCCATACAACAACCTTTATGCATTTCATCTAAAGCATTTATATTTTCTTCCATATTATCACCATTTATATAATGAGATATTTTTTAATTTTTATACAAATTATTTAGGAAATATTAATTCATAACCATTTTTACTAATCATTTCTTTGGAATAAATTAATTTACTACTTACAATATTATTCATAATATCAATATATTCTTTATCTACTTTTTCACTTGTTCTATTAACATAAGTATTAGTTCTACTATTATAAATTGCTTTATCACTTATCCAAGATCTATTTTGAAAAATAACTAAACCTTCATTAGTACTTAAAATATCACTACCGGTAAATAATCTAGAGTCATATTTAATACCAAATAAATTATAAATAGTTGGTAAAACATCAGAAGATGAAGCAACTTTTGTTATATTAGTTGTTTCAATAAGAGGATTGTAAATAACTAATTTATTATGATTTATTTCAAAAGTTTCATCTCTTTTATAAGCCGAAACTTCATTTATTTCATCAAGGCTTAAAGCATAAGGATAATGATCTGCCAATAAAACTATAACCGTATCTTTTAATTTATCTTTTTCTTCTAATTTTTGTAATAAAACTTGCAGAGCCTCATCTAATTCTATTTCCGTTCCAATATAGGCTTTAACAGAATTACTATAAGGTAAATCTTTAACTTTATCATAATGTTTTTTAGCCATAGCATTATCAAAATTATATTCAAAATGTCCAGAAACTGTCATATAATAAGCCATAAATGGTTCAGGATTATCCAAATAATCATCAATTGTTGCATTAATCATTTCTACATCACTTTGAGGCCAAATATTACAATTAATATTTAAACCTATATAACAGGCTTTAAAATTTTTAAATCCTAAAGATTTTAAATATTTATTTCTATCTTGAAAATAACCCGAATTATTATGATAAGCATAAGTTTTATAACCCAAATTTTCATAAACAGTTGCAAGACCATAAGGAAAATAATTAGTTCCACTTCGCCATCTACTTAAAATTTCATTACTAGGATGAAGTCCTGTTAATGCTTGAAATTCCCCTCCAATTGTACTTAAATAATTAGGTGTATAAAAATTATTAAAAGTTAAACCTGAATTAGTAAGTTTATATAAAGTTGGTGTAAGTTCTTTTGAAATTGCTATTTCACTAAAAGACTCAGCAACTATAAAAATAAGATTTTTTCCTTTAAAAAGACCTGTATATTCATTTTGTTTACTTCCAGAATTTGCCATTATATAATCATATATTAAACTATTTTTATTTTTAATATTATCTAAATCTAATTCTTCTTTATTATAAAGATATTCTTTAACTTCTTCCTTTTCCTCTTTTGTTGGTTCTTTTTCTAAAACTTTATTATCAATCATTACAATTTTTTCTTCAAAACCAAATATTGATCTTACTAAATCTAATTTATAAGCATTTAATACACCTAATTTTTCTATATTTAAAGCATTTTGATTTACTTCATAAACTAAAGAATATCCTGATAAATATTCATCTTTTCCTTTATTTAAATAAAGACTATAACTAAGAAGAGCACTACCTAATAAAACTAATTCTATTTCTAAAATAGGTAATTTTAATTTATTAAATTTAATTTTTTTCCGAAAGATAATTAAAAGTATTAAAGGAATAAAAAATAAAAGAATATAAACTATATTTTTAAAAATTAAAGAAAACATAGAACCTTTAAAGGCTAACACTTGGTCACTTAAACTTAAAAGAGAAAAACTAAAGAAACTGTTAAAAACATTTTTAAAAACTAATTGTATACTATATAAAATTGGTAAAATACTATAAATTATATAAAGAATAATTTTATTTACTTTAAAAGAAAAAGCCGTAGTAAGTAAAGTTATAAGAACAGAAATAAAAAAAGTATAAAGTATTATATTAATAACTGAACTTAATATAAAACTATGAAAAATACTAAAATGGAATAATAATTCTAACCATAGCAAAAAAAGGAAATTAAAAAGATTAAAAACTACAACTCTCTTCATTTCAACGCCTATCTTTCTAGGATAATGATAACAACATTAAATTCGTTTGTCAAGAATTGCAGTTTTTCTTTATTTTATATATCTTTCTAAATTTAAATGTTTTACTTTTTGAGGATTAACATCAAGATTTTTTTTATTAATACCTAAAATAATATTTGGTGTATCTCTTGCAATAAAACTTTTAGTAGAGCCACCATTAACTAGTATTCCTTTTTCAATTAAAGGCATTATTTTTTCTTCTAATAATTGTAAAGGTTTAGTAGATCCATTGTAATTACAATAAAAAGCCATTAAGTCTTTTGCTGTTAAATTTCCTTTCATTGTAACAAAATATTCTAGTAATTGCGTTTCTTCTTTAGTTAAAGTAATATTAGCATTTTCTTCTATATTCCAAACAAGATATTCTTTTTCTAATTCTCTTTCAACAGATGTTAACATATATTTTAAAAATAAAGTTATGTTACCATGAGTTCGACCTTTAATAATATTTTCTTCATATTCTTGACGAGCATAAGATATTGCTCTATTAAAAATAATATACGGATACGCTTCTTTATTTAATAAATACCACATAGCAACAGTTCTACTAGTTCGCCCATTTACATCAAAATAAGGATGAATATATACAAAGTAAAAATGCATAATTTGAGATTTTAGAAAAATATCAATATCATTAGTTTCCATTTCACGATTATTAGCAAAGTCAAAATATTGTTGCATAAAATAAGGAACTTTTTCATGAGGGGCTCCCATAAAATAATCATCGCTTATATGCGAACCTTTTAAAATATAAACTGGGGCTTCTCGGTAATAATCTCCCATTCTTTTAATATCTGATGCTTCTAATAAATCTTCACTTAATAAACTATATAATTTTCTTAAACTATCTTCATTAATTCTTTTATGAGTTAAAATATAACGATAACCATGATATAAGTTAATAATTCTTCTTTTTTGACTTTCGGATAAATTTGATTTTTTTCTTCTAATAACTTCATCAATTATTGAAATATCATTTTTAATTCCCTCAATTAAATTATTAGCATTTAATTCTTGACTCATCATAACTGATTTAGCAAATCCTATTGTTTGCATATACCCTTCGCCATCTAATTGCGATAATAATTCATCTTCATAAGGTCTTAAATAATCTTTATCTAAATATAAATTATGACCATTCATTGTTTCTAAATCCAATTTAGTAAGTTGACTCATCTAACCACCCCTTAAAACCAAGGTGATAATATACTACAATAAGGAAATTATGTCAAGTTAATACTAATTATTAATCTTAGTTAATATAATAAACATAATCTTTTTTTCTTTCAGAAGGTGTTTTTTCTTCAGCACTATAACCTAATATACAATGGCCAATTCCTTCATAATTACCAGTAATTCCTAAACTTTTTAATATTTCTAAGCCCTCAAGAGTTGCAAATTCTTCTTTGGCTCTATGTATCCAACAACTACCAATTCCTAAAGATGCAGCAGCATTCATAAGATTTCCCATAACAAGACTACCATCATATAAATAAGTTGGAACATCTTTATTGGCTAAGACAACTAAAACAACAGGAGCCCCATAAAAAGGATCAATTCCTGGATTTCCCATAATTTTAGCATTTAAATTTGCTAATTTATCTCGTATTTCTTTATTAGTAATTGCTATAATAATTGGGGATTGTTTATTCATACCAGTTGGAGCAAAAGTACCAACTTTAATAATTTCATCTAATATTTCCTTTGGTATCATTTTATCTTGATACTTTCTAATACTTCTTCTCTCTATTAAATTTTTAATCGTTTCATTCATATTTTATCTTTATCCTTTGTTAATTATTATATCAAAAAAATTAGTCCGAATAAACTATCGTTTTTTTAAATCCTTAATAATCATTTTTGAAAAGAAAAAAATAAAAAACTTTTCCCTTTAAAAAAAAATTTACTTTAAAAAAAGCAAATTTTCTTTTTATTATTTTATTAAAATAAATTTTGAACTAATTTTACATATTCATTAATAAGATTACTAGTTTTACTAGAATAAATTGTATCTTTAGCAAGAGTAATATCATCAGTTATAATATTATCAACTTTTAAATCGATCATTTTTTGAATATTTTCAGGAGTATTTACAGTCCAAGCATATAATTCTTTTCCCTCTTTATGAACTTTTTTTACTAAAGTCTCCGTTATACTCGTGGCTTCTATACTAAAATTATCCACTTTGGTAAGGGAAGTAATTTCTCCATAAGCCAAACTCATAACATAAACCGTTTCTATTTTCTCATCATAATTTTTAACATTTTCTAAAACCTCTAAAACTTGAGAAGTAATAACAGAACTGTTTTCATAATTATATTTTTTAACAATATCAACAACATTTTTTTCAAAATCTTTTTCATAACCCGTAGGCTTTAACTCAATATTTAATCGCATATTATTTTCTTTTGCCCATTTTACAACTTCTTCTAATAAAGGAATTCTTTCATTTTTAAACTTTTTATCTAAATGGCTTCCAGCATCTAATTCTTTTATATCATCATAAGTTACTTCCCAAGTATTTTTATTAACACCTGTTGTTCTTTTTAAATTAGTATCATGAATAACAATAATTTTTCCATCTTTTGTTTGTTGAACATCAAGTTCAATCCAATCAGCACCTAGTTCTTTTGCTCTTATGAAAGATGCCATAGTATTCTCAGGTGAGTTAACAGATGCTCCCCGATGAGCAGTTACTTCAAGTGTTCTAACATATTCTATATTTAAATTATATTTTCCTTTATATAAACCATACGTAAACAATGTTGCTAAAATAAAGGCTATAAGAGATATTCCACCAAATACATATTTAAAACGTTTATTTATTTTTTTAGAAGATTTACTTTCCTTAATAGAAATACCTTTAATTTCTTCTTCTTTTTCTTTTTTATGAAGATAAAATAAAACACTAATGCTTGCATAACTAATTGGAGTAGACAATACTGTAACAATAATAATTGATAAAGCAATAAATATCCAAATAACTGTTGAAATTATACTTTTTAAGAAAATAATTTTTCCTAATAACTTATTAAATACTAAAATAATAAATATTCCTACTATAATAAATAAGAAATAAATAATCGTAATTCCTAATTGAATAAGAGTTAAAGTAACTAAATCTTTTATATGTTTTTTGGAACTTAAATTAATACTTTTCTTTCTTGCTTCTTGAAAATCTAAATCTTCAATAACAAAATAATGTAAAGAATATATCCATCTTAATAATAAGATAGCAAGTAATATCATAAGAATAATAAAAAGAATTAACAAAGTTTGATTTTTCCTAATAAAATCCATAATAAATTCAGGTATCTTAATAGTACCTATAAAGTTTGAGGATAAACCTATATTCAAAAAAGGAATTAAAAATAAAACGAAAAATGCTAATGATATATTTTTTAATCTAAAAACCTTTTTACATTTTGCTAAGGACATTCTAATTGCATCAATTACTTTTATTTTCTTCTTGTGATAAGATGCATCTAAAATAGTAATAACTGTTGTTATATCAAACATTGTATACAATGTCATGAAAAGAAAAAGAATAATTAACATAACTAAAGTTAAAGGATTAAGAAGAAAAGAACCGATATTTTCAAGCGTTAAATATTTAAAACCTGTTAATTTCATAATGACATTAAAATCCATAACAAAAAGTGGAGTAAAAATCATTAAACTAAGTAACTTAAAAATTATTTCAAAACCAATTAAAGATTTCCAATTAAAATTTAAAATATTTAAAACTTGTTTTGTTTTTTTCATAAACACCTCTATTATAAGTAAATATTTTTCTAACTTATTTTTTAATTAATAACAAATTCTGCTGCTATATAAAATTTATCTTCTTCTTGTTCTTCAAAATAAACTTTTTTTAAAATTCTATATTCGCCTTTAGATAATTTTCCATAGATATTTTGCCAATCTAATTTAATTTCTTTAGATTGCCTATTTTCTAAATTTTGAATAAGTTCATTAAATTCTATTTCTGTATTTATATTGTGCCATTTATCATCTTTTCTTATTTCTAACTTATATTCTTCATTGTAATAAAGTAATTTATCATCATTATTTTCTAAAATTAAAGTTGTACCTGTTGGAGTTAAAGTTTCTTGTTTGATAGATAACTTTACATCTCTTTGAAAAACTTCAATATCAGACTCACTTCCAACAATAAAAGCATTTTGAGCATCAAAACAACCTGTAATTCCTAATAAAATAAATGCTAATGAAATAGTAATAATAATTATTTTTTTCATTTTCTCTCCCCTTTTTAAACTACATTTTTATTATACTATATAATTTAAAGTTTTCCTATATTAATTAATTTTATTTAAAGATATTTTCTAAAAGAAAAAAAGGATTATTCAAATGCTTGGAAGTGATTACCACTATCTAAGTATATAATACCTTTCTTACCATCTAATTCTAATAAGACTTCATCATATTTATTAATATTATTCAACCTTGTTGTTGTTATATAAACATAATTACCATCATTCATATAAAACAAAAACAAATCTTTATCATATTCATTAGGTCTATATTCAATTTCTGATATTTTAGTTAAAATAGTCTTATCAATTTTATCTAATTTTTCTAAAAAACTTTTTAATATATCATCAGGAGTTGCATTAATAAGAGATGGAATACCTACAAATTGATTATCATTTGGTATTTTTTTAAAATTAGATAAATACATTGTATTATCAACATCATTTTTTAAAAGAACATTGTATTCTTCTATATAAATAGTTATTTTACCAAAAAGACTTTTAGTTATTCTAACATCTTTAACATATTGATTTAACTTTATTTTATTTTTTAAACTATAACTTGAAATTTTAAAAAGTTTAGGATAATTTTCAAGATTAGCAAGTTCAATTACTTCTTGATCTTTTAATAAATTATTACCAACAATATAAATATTTTTAACTTTTACAGTCAAAATATAAGTTATAATTAAACCACATAATCCTAAAATGATTAAAACTTTTAAAAATCCTCTCTTTTTATTCTTCTTTTGTTTACTCATTTTAATCATCCCAATTTACTAGTCGTTGTTCAACACGAAGTTTTATATTATATTCATCATTTACTTTTTCTTTAATATAATCAACGATTTCTTTTATATCACTTGCTTTAGCATTACCAGTATTAATAATAAAATTAGCATGTTTTTCACTTATTTTAGCACCACCTACTTGATAGCCTTTTAAGTTTAAATCTTCAATCAATTTACCAGCAAACATCCCCTCTGGATTACGAAAAACTGAACCTGCTGTTGGATATTCTAAAGGTTGTGTCTTTTTTCTTTTTAACTTCCGGTCTTTTATTATTTCTTGTAATAATTCTTTATCACCATGATTAAGTCTTAAGATGACTTCTAAACAAATATAGCCTTTATTATGTTGTAAAAAACTATCGCGATAATGGAAATTCATTTCACCATTACTTAAATTTATTACTTTAAGTTCTGGAGTTAAAACTTTTACACTTCGGATAACATTTTTCATTTCTGAATTATAAGCCCCAGCATTCATAAAGGTTGCTCCCCCAATAGTTCCGGGAATACCAGAAGCAAACTCTAATCCTTGAAGTCCTAATTTAGAAACTTCATTCGCAAGTTTTATTAAACTATAACCTGCTCCAACACGAATAATATTATCTTCAATTTCTATTTCTGAAAAATTATCTAATTTAATAATTATTCCTTCATAGGTATCATCACTAAATAAAACATTGCTACCATTTCCTAAAACAAAATATTTAATATTCTCTCGATTAATTATTTCCATTAACTCAACTAATTTGTCAATGTTTTTAGGATAAACAACCAATTTGGCAATGCCACCAACTTTATATGTTGTATATTTTGCTAAAGAGGCATCTATTTCAACATCGCCTATTTTTTTGGTCATAATTTCATTTATTATCTTTTCCATAATCATTACCTACCAATTCTAAAATCAACTGATAAATTTTATCATTACTAGATGGATTACCTAACTTTAAAGATCTTTGATGCATTTCTTCATAGACTTTTTTATTATTTAAAACATAATCTATTTTCTCTAAAAGATTATTAGCATTAAAATCTTTTTCTTCTAATAAAATACTAGCCTTATTATTAACTAATTCCATAGCATTATAAAATTGATGATTGTTAGCAACATAAGGACTTGGAACTAAAATACTTGGTAATCCAATGGCGGTTACTTCGGCAATTGTTGAAGCACCTGCTCGTGTAACTATTAAATCACAAACTTTTAAAACATTCAACATATTATTTAAAAAAGGTACAATTTTCACATTACTAGTTTCTTTATCTTTAAAATCTTTATAATAATTATTACCGGTTATTATTAATACTTCATAATCTTTATCTTTAAACTTAGAAATTATTTTTTGTAATTCATTATTAATTGTCATAGAACCTAAAGAACCCATAACTATTAAAACTAATTTTTTAGAAGCATGTAAACCTAATTCTTGTTTTTTTAAGGGTTTGGCTTTAATTATTTCACTACTACGAGGATTACCTGTATAAACAACTTTTTCTTTTGGAAAATATTCAAGACTTCCAGGAAGACTAACAGCAATTTTATCAGTATATTTTATAAGCAAACGATTAGATTTACCTGGAATAGAATTTTGTTCATGAACTAAAGTTTTATAACCAAGTTTTTTAGCACAGTAAATGACAGGGAATGTTACATAGCCACCTACACCTATTACAATATCAGGATTAAACTTTTTAATTTCTTTTTTGACTATAGAAATAGATTTCATTAATGATTTAAAACTTTTAACACTTTTTTTAATATTCTTACTAAGTCCTGAGATTTCTATTCCAAGATATGGTATACCCTCTTTAGGAATAATTTCATGTTCCATTCTATCAGTTGTTCCAATATATAAAAATTCCGAATTAGGATTATGTTCTTTAATTTTATTGATTATACTAAGAGCAGGATATATATGTCCACCTGTTCCACCAGCACTTATAATAACTCGCATTCTATCACCTGACTTTATTATATCATATTATATGAAACCAGAAAAATAAATTTATAAATAAAAAGAAAAAAGACTTAAAGTCTTTAATCGGCAATGATTTTGTAGGGATTAGATTTAGTGCCATCTCCATCAAGCCATGTTACAGATGAGGAAAGAGATAAGACAGGGAGAACACCAAA
>CANRGW010000041.1 GCA_947630205.1 uncultured Bacilli bacterium | reverse complement strand
CCTAATCCTGGTACCTATTTAGCAGCCGGTTCAACAGTTAGATTATTACTTGGAAATTAACTATTTAAAAAAAACAGAAAATATTATATAATAAATTTGTTTAGGAGTTTTTATGCGAAATGATATAAAAAATGATTTTAAAAAAATAAAAAATGATTTAAAAAATCATAATTTTGAAAAACAAATAGCCAATATTTTAACAGCTTCAAGGTTGTTGTCACCCTTTATTTTAATACCACTTATTTATTATGAAAAATTACTTCCAGCTGTTATTATGGTTATTCTTTTTGGCTTAACTGATACTTTTGATGGTTATTTTGCGAGAAAATATAATGCAACTTCTTTATTTGGTAAATACTTAGATGCTGTTGTTGATAAAATTTTTGCCTTAAGTTTATTAATTCCAGTAATTTTAAAAGCAACTCTAAGTGTTGATGGTTATGGTTTAGTTCTTGTTAATATCTTTTTAGAAATAGTTATTGCTTGTTTAAATTTATATTCGTTTTTCAGAAATTTACAACCAGAGTCAACTATTTTAGGTAAAATAAAAACAATTTTCTTATTTACTTTATTAGGTATTTTATATTTAAGTAGAATTATTTATATTAAAAATATTTACATTTCTATATTCATTATTATAACAATTATTATGCAAATTATTGCTATTTTCTCTTATATAGGACAAATAAAAATGCGGAAACTTAATGCTTCCGTATAATTTCCATATCATTACTTCTTCCCATTATATAGTCAAGACTAACATCAAAATATTTGGCAAAGTTATAAATAAAGGCTGTTAGAATTAAAGTCTTGTTATTTTCATAAAAACTTATATTTGATTGAGAAGTATTTAAAATTTTAGCTAAATCAGTTTGACTTAAATTATTTTGTAAACGTATTTTCTTTAAACGAAAACTAATAATTTCTCTATTTAATTTATAAGATTTAGTTGTATGAGTTTTTACATCGGTTAAACCACAAAGATAATCCATTGTAACATGAAAAGTATTGCAAAAGTTGTTTAAATGCTTTAAAGGAATTATATGTTCACCAGTTTCAAAGTAATTATAACTAGATTTACCTATATTTAAAATTTTTGCCATTTGCCTTTGCGACAAATCGTATTCTTCTCTAATCTTTCTTAAATTTTCAAACATACTACTACCACCAGTTTAAATTCTCTCATTATTTTTCTTTAAAATAAGGATTTGTCCATAAAATATGATAAATGTTTTTTCTATTAATTAATATAGCGATAAGTTGACAATTTATACGGTGATTTGTATAATTAATTTAGATTTTGGAGGTTATATTATATGAAAGTTATATTAACAGGTGATAGACCAACAGGTAAATTACATTTAGGACATTATGTTGGTTCCCTTAGAAAAAGATTAGAAATGCAAGATAAAGATGATTATGAAAAGATGTATGTTATGGTAGCAGATGCTCAGGCTTTGACAGATAATTTTGATAATCCCAAAAAAGTAAGAGATAATGTTAAAGAAATTGTTCTTGATTATTTAGCATGTGGTATAAATCCTGAGAAGGTAACAATTTTTATTCAATCAATGATACCTGAATTAACTGAATATACTTTCTATTATTTAAATTTAGTAACACTTTCAAGATTAGAAAGAAATCCAACTGTAAAGTCTGAACTTCAACAAAAAGATTTTAATAAATCAATCCCAGTTGGCTTTTTATGTTATCCTGTTAGTCAAGCGGCTGATATTACACTTTTTGGTGCAACTGATGTGCCTGTTGGTGATGATCAATTACCAATGATTGAACAAACTAATGAAATTGTTAGAAAGTTTAATAGTATTTATGGAGAAACTTTAACGGAATGTAAAGCCATTCTTCCAGATAATGAAAAAGCGTTTAGATTACCTGGTATTGATGGTAAAAATAAAATGAGTAAATCTTTAGGTAATTGTATTTATTTAGCAGACGATGAAAAAACTTTATATGAAAAAGTTATGAAAATGTATACAGATCCTAATCATATTAATATAAATGATCCTGGAAAAATAGAAAGCAATATGGTATTTACGTATTTAGATGTTTTTGCAACAGATGAATATTTTTCCAAATATTTAGAAGAATTTAAAAATTTAGATGAATTAAAAAAAGCATATCAAAAAGGTGGAGTAGGAGATGTAAAAATTAAAAAATTCTTGTACAACGTTTTAAATGAAATCTTAACTCCTATTAGAAAAAGACGTCAAGAACTTGAAGAAAATATGGATTATGTTTATGAAATTTTACAAAAAGGTACAAATGAAGCCCGAGTGGTTGCTAAAAAGAATTTAGAAAAATTTAAAAAAGCAATGCAAATAGATTATTTTAATTAAAAGATACTTTCTAAAATTAATTATTTAGTTTTAGAAGTTTTTTTATTTAGAAAAAGACTAAAAGTTTAAAAACTAATAGTCTTTTTCTTTAAAAAAGTCAGCTATATCAATTTCTAAAGCTTCTGCAATTCTTCCTAAAGTAGCGATAGTTAGATGTTTATTACGACTTTCATTTTCAATATCACAGATATATTCTCTAGACATTTCTACCATATCAGCAATTTCTTGTTGTGTTAATTTTCTTTCACGACGAAATTTTTTCAAATTTTTGCGCACAATATTATAGTAATATTCATCATCATGAATATATGCTTTTTCACGTATAACTCCTTTTTTGTATAACTTTACTGTCATTTATATTTACCACCATGAAATTATATTATCGAAAAAAATCAAAATTTATATAGTCTAATAGCCACATATTGTGTTATAATAAATTTATGTAAAACAGAATAGAGGGGCAAAACAGTTTCTCGGAAAGGTAATGATTGAGTATGAATATAAAAAATTATGTTAACTCTAAGTCAACTCGGGGGGGGGTAATTTAAAAAAGTTATTACCTAAAAATATTCAAAAAACAAGAAAATTTAGACATATAGAAAATAGTATCAGGGATACTAGATTTTTATATGTCTTTTTGTGTTGATGAAAAAAGACATTAAAGAAAATTTAAAAAAATTGAAAAGAAAGGAAAATAAATTATGGAAGAGAATAAAAATAATAAAAAGAAAATATTAATATTAGGAATATTATTAGTAATAGTAACGATAGGAGTATTAGGAATAACTTATGCTGCTTATAATTTTCAAAGAGAAGGAGACTCCAACGAACTTGTAGCAGGAGATATCTATATGCATTATAAAGGAAAAAATGCTGGGATAAGTATAGAAGATGCTGTACCATCTAAAACATATGACCCAAAAGAATATTTTGAATTTACAATAGATGGAAAGAATACCTATACAGAAAAAGATATCTGGTATGAAATAGACTTAGTAGATGGAGATGAACCAGAGGGAAGAAAGACAAGAATAGCAGATAAATATCTAAGATTTATTTTAACAGAAAAGATAGGTTCAGGACAAGAAAAGACAGTAGTAAATTCTGCAGGCTATGATGATATAACAAATAAGAAAATATGGGTAAACAAGATTGATAAAAATACTACCAATGAAATAACAATAACCTATAAATTATATATGTGGATAAGTGATGAAGTACATATAGGATATGATGATGAAAATGAGATACAATCAGACTATACACCAGATGAATGGAATAATGATGTATATGCAAGTGTAAAAGTAAATGTCAAAGGTGATTTTATTGAAAAATCGAGAGATGAGTCACCAGAAGAATTGCCAACATTACCAGATGTTTTACCAACAAATATGGTAGAAAGATTAAAGAGATTAGCATATGTAAATGAAAAAGAAATGATAGAGTTAGATGTAACAGATAAGAGTAATATAACAAAATGTAAAAATCCTAAAGGATGTGCAGAAAAAGAAGAAGTTGAATACAGATATTCAGGACCAGAAGTAAACAATTATATATATTTAAAAGATAATAATAATTCTGATGAATTATGGAGAATAATTGGAGTATTTAAAGATGATGCTGTTGGCGAATACATCAAAGTAGTAAGAGATAGTATATTACCCGAAAGTTATTTACCAGAGACATTTAAAGTAAGTGATAATAAAACATATAAAATACAATATACAGATGATGTAGGTTATAAATGGGGAGCATACTGGAATAATTTAAATAATGATAATTCTGATAAAAACAATTGGCCAATAGCAGGATTGCAATATTGGTTAAATGCAGAAGAAAACGATGCAGAAGGAAATAAGAACTATTTAAGTTATTTATCAAGTGATGTCAGAGACCAACTAGTATCAGTAAAACATTATTTAGGAACAATACATACGCATAGTATACCACGTGATACACCAAAAGAAGAATATGTCTATGAACGAGATGTAGAAAGTTGTGTAGGAGAAAAAGGAAATTCAGACCCTAAGAACGAAAGTTCAGGATGTCATGTATGGAGTGGAAATGATGCAACATGGCTAGGCAAAGTAAGTTTAATGTATCCAAGTGATTATGGATTAAGTGCAAGTGTGAGCAATTGGTCATCACCTTTTTATGCAGCCAGTGGAACTGGATTTGAAGATGAAGCCGTAAATGGAACATCATGGATGTTTAATACAATGCCTGATGCCAAAAATAAAGCTTCGTGGTTACTTTCCCCTACGTCTAGCACTCCTAGCAGCGTACTTTTCTGGTACCCTTCAGGTTTCACGGACACCCGTAACGTTTATGACATTGACGCCTTTAGCGGCGTTCGTCCAGTCCTTTCTCTTTCATCATCTGTAACATGGCTTGATGGAGACGGCACCAACGAAAATCCTTACAAAATAGTTGAATAACAATATATATTAAAATTAAAGGGCAAGGCTCTTTTTTTCTTTATCCCTTGATTAATAAAAATCTTTCGTGGTATAATGAGAAAGAAATGAATTTTCTATTTAGGAGGAATTATGGGAAAATTTATTGTAATTGAGGGGACTGATTGTTCTGGTAAGGAAACACAAAGTAAGTTATTAGTTGAAAAATTAACTAAAAAGGGTTTAAAGGCTATTCGTTTAACTTTTCCAAATTATGATAGTCCAACGGGTAAGATAGTTGGAGGACCATATCTTGGTAAGAAAGAAATATGTGAATGTTGGTTTCCAGAGGGAGCAGTTAATTTAGATCCTAAGGTTGCATCTTTATATTATGCTGCTGATAGAAAGTATAATGAAAATATTATTAAGAAGTATCTTGATGATGATTATTTTGTTATCTGTGATCGTTATGTAAGTAGTAATATGGCCCATCAAGGAAGTAAAATTAAAAATGATGAAGATAGATTTCATATGTACGAATGGATAGATAAATTAGAATTTTGGTTGCTTGGGTTACCTAAACCTGATAAAACAATTTTTTTACATGTTCCATATATTTATGCTGTTGAACTTAAAAAGAATAGAACTTCCCTTGATGAACATGAAATGAATGCTGAACATTTAAAAAATTCAGAAGTTGCTTATGTTGAGTTATCAGAACTTTATAATTGGAAACATATTAATTGTATAAAAGATAATAAAATAAGAGATATTGATGATATTAATGAAGAAATACTTGATTGTTTAAAAGATTATATAGAGGAGTAAATATGTATAAAAATATTTTATTAAAATTAAGTGGTGAGTCACTTATGAGTGAAAATGAAAATATCAATAAAGAAAATACAAGAAAAATTGCTGAACTTATTAAAAGAGTTCATGAAATGGGAATAAATATTGCTATTGTCTGTGGTGGTGGTAATTTCTTTAGAGGAAGAAGTCATCAAGATATGGAAGCAATTAATGCTGATAGTATGGGAATGTTAGGTACAACTATGAATGCTTTAGCGTTACGAGATGCATTTAATAAAGTAAATCTTCCTAATGTTATTTTTTCACCTTTTGATTTTCATGAATTAATTGAGTATCATAGTGAAGATGAATTAAAGAAAATGTATCAAGAGGGAACAGTTGTTGTTTTTAGTGGTGGAACTGGTCATATTGGTTGTTCAACGGATACGGCTGCTTCAATGAAAGCCATTATGGTAGGGGCTGATGTTATTATTAAATTAACTAATGTAGATGGAGTTTATGATAAAGATCCTAATAAATATCCTGATGCTAAGTTATATAAAAGATTAACGCATCAAGAAGTATTGGATAATCCTGAAATAAAAGTAATGGACCTTGCTTGTATTAAAGATTGTAAGGAACATAAAAAAGATATTTTAGTAATTAATTTTGATAATCAAGAGAATTTAATAAAAGTTCTAAATGGAGAGAATATTGGTACGGTGATTACAGTTGAGTAATGAAGATAAATTTAATGAATATAAAAAAAGAAAACTTTTAAGATATTTAATGATGTTCTTGAGTTTAGTGACAATTACGCTTGAAGCATTTGCTTTATTTCAAATGATATCATTTCTTTGGGGATTAGCAACTTTTGCCATTTTGTATGTTGTTAAATATTTTTATTTTGGTAAAGTTGCAAAAAAAGACTCTTCCAAGGATAAAAAAACAGATAAAAAAGTTTCAAAGAAAGTTAAAAAGAAAAAAGATAGTCAGAAATGATTATCTTTTTAAAATAAACTTCTTGAGATTAAAAAGGTTAAAAATAAAAATTCCAAAAACAAAATAAAAATTGTTACTTTGGTAAAAGCAAACAGAAGAATAAATAATTGATAAAAACAAATTATTAGAAAGATACTTATAACAATATTATATAAAATACTAGTTTTTCTTCTTGTTCTACACATACTGCAATAACAGAACATCCCATGACTTCTTTTTTTAAACATAGGTATCACCAATGTATTTTATGATAATTTTTTCTAAATGATATAGTTTTTTTTGAATATTTTGTGTATAATATTTTTGTGAGGAATATGAAAAGAAAAAGATTAAAGTTAAAGGCTAAAGGGGTAGTTTGTTTAGTTGTTTTGGTTTTGATTGTTGTTGGCTTGATTTTCGGAATAAAAGGCTTGGGAAATAAGTTAGCAAGTTCTCCTAAAGAGAATAAGCAAAAAGAAGAAGTTATAACAGATTTTAAAAACATGGAACTAAGTAAAGTTTTAGAATATGCTGAGAAAAATAAGTTAGAAGTAAAAACAACTTATGAATATAATGAAGCAAAAGAAGATACTGTTATAAGTAGTGAGTTAAAAGATAAAATTTTAACAATAGTTGTTTCTAAAGGAGAAATTTCTCTTGATACTTTAAAAGAAAAAGGTGTCAATGAATTAGGAAAAGTTCCTATTATGATGTATCATGGCATTGTTGATAAAGAAAATCAGTATACTGGTGGTAATGTTGATAAGGATGGTTATACAAGAACTAGTAAAGCCTTCCAAGAAGATTTAGAATTTTATTATAAAAATAATTATCGAATGATAAAACTTAGTGATTATATTAATGGTGAAATTAATGTTGAACTTGGATATAGTCCAATTATCTTAACGTTTGATGATGGAAATGATAATAATTTTAAAGTAACAGGAAGAGATGCATCAGGTGAATTAATCTTTGACCCAATGTCTGCTATTGGAATTTTAGAAAGTATGAAGAAAAAATATCCTGATTTTCAGGTTACAGCCATTTTCTTTTTAAATAGTGCTTTATGTAATCAACCAGAATATAATGAAGAGATTATGAAATGGTTAGTTAAAAATGGTTATGAAATAGGCAATCATACTATAAGTCATCCTGATTTTACCAAAATTAGTATAGATAAAACAAAAGAAGAAGTTGGAAAAATGTATAAAAAATTAGAAGAAATTATTCCTAACGATTATCAAAAAATTGTAGCCTTACCATTTGGTTCACCTTATAAAAAAACACATTCTAATTATCCTTATATATTAAAGGGAGATTATAATGGTTATAGTTATGAGACTGTCGCGGCTCTTCGCGTAGGATGGGAAAGTGAAGTTTCTCCATTTGATACAAGTTTTGATAAGGCTTTCTTAAAAAGATGTCGGGCTTATGATAATAATGGAAAAGAATTTGATATTGAAATGAATTTTAAATTGTTAGAAAAAAATAGATTTATTTCTGATGGTGATAGTAAGATAATTACAATTCCCGAAAGTTCTAAAAGTAAATTAATTGAAACAGATAAAAAAGTAGTTACGTATTAGGAGGAGTATATGAAAGTATTAGTAACAGGTGGATGTGGATATATTGGTTCGCATACCGTTGTTGATTTATTAAATGATGGGTATGAAGTTATTATTGTTGATAATTTAAGTAATTCGAAAATAGAAGTTTTAGATAAAATAAAAAAAATAACTGGAAAAAGTGTTACTTTTTATCAATATGATTTATGTGATAAAGAAAAGTTAGAAAGTGTTTTTGCTAAAGAAAAAATAGATGCTGTTATTCATTTTGCAGGTCTAAAAGCCGTTGGAGAAAGTGTTCAAAAACCTCTTATGTATTATGAAAATAATTTATTTTCAACAATTAATCTATTAGAAATGATGCAAAAATATAAAGTTTATAAGATTGTCTTTTCATCTAGTGCAACTGTTTATGGAAGTCCTAAATCTTTACCAATTAAAGAAGATTTTCCTTTATCAACAACTAATCCTTATGGAACAACTAAATTAATGATTGAAAATATTTTAACGGATTTATATAAAGCAGATAATTCTTTTGATATTACGATTTTAAGATATTTTAATCCAATTGGTGCTCATAAATCAGGGTTACTTGGAGAAGATCCTAATGGTATTCCTAATAATTTAATGCCTTATATTGTAAAAGTTGCAACAGGAGATTTACCTATTTTAAGTATATTTGGTGATGATTATGATACCGAAGATGGAACGGGTGTTAGAGATTATATTCATGTATGCGATTTGTCTTATGGACATGTTTTGGCTTTAAAAAATCCTCAAAATGGTTTAAAAATTTATAATTTAGGTACAGGAAAAGGTACAAGTGTTTTAGAACTTGTTACAATGTTTGAAAAAGTAAATAATGTTAAAGTAAATAGACAAATTGCTAAAAGAAGAGAAGGAGATATTGCATCTTGTTATGCATCTAATGAAAAGGCTCATAAAGAATTAGGTTTTACTTGTAAATATACTTTAGAGGATATGTGTAAAGATAGTTATAATTATGTTAAAAAGAATACTAATTTATAAAGAAAGTAGGAAGACCATTAGTGTCTTCTTTTTCTATAGGTTCATTAGTACTAGGATTGGGATTATTATTAGAAACATTATCCGTTTTAGTATCGGCTGAATTAAAAGCAGACATTATTTTTCCGAAACTTCGTAAATTGTTCATAATGGGTTTAACTTGATAGTAAACGGGAATAGCCTGATTAATTACATTTAAAGTTTTTTGGGTGTTATTTAAAATAGAACCCCATTTGATTTTCGAAAATGATGCTAAAAGACTTGGTCTTGCTGCTCTTAAAGTATTTCCGGCAACAGTAGGATTACCAAGAGAATTTATATATGGATAAAAGTTATATGGATTATTATACATATTATCACCTCTTAACATTATATGTTTTTTTAGAAAATTTGTTTATTATTTTAAAAAATTATTATATAATATTTTTAGGTGATAGTATGACTTATTTTAATATTGGATTTCAAGTATGTGACCAAATAGGTTTTTTAAGAGTAATGTATATAATTAAAGTATTTTTAAATATAGCAAGATTTGTTATTCCTATTGTTGTTATTGTTATGACGATGAAGGATTTATTTAGTAATGTTTTAAATCCTAATGATAAAGATGGAGTTCATAAGATAATTATGCGAATGGTAGCAGCTATTATTGTTTTTTTAGTTCCAACTTTGATAAGTTTGGTTTTATCTTTAATTGATTATGTTTTTGATAATGGAGCAGATACGGATTATAAAACTAGTAATTGTTATGAAAATGCTAATAAAAAATGTATTTCTAATATTAATTCTTATTTAAAATGTGAAGATGTTCTTAATAACGAATATTCTGATTGTATG
>CANRGW010000040.1 GCA_947630205.1 uncultured Bacilli bacterium | reverse complement strand
GAGTATCATTATCCTTTTGAAAATCAAGAATTATGGGAAAGTCAATTTCCAGCTGATTTTATAGCTGAGGGAATTGATCAAACTAGAGGTTGGTTCTATTCTTTAATTGTAATATCTGTTTTCTTAAAAGGTGTATCACCTTATAAAAATGTTTTAGTCAATGATTTGCTTCTTGATAAAGATGGTAAAAAGATGAGTAAATCAAAAGGTAATATTGTTGAACCATTTACAACTATTGAAAAATATGGTGCTGATACCGTTAGATTTTATTTACCTTATGTATCTCCTGTTTGGACACCTTTAAAATTTGATGAAGAAGGTTTAAAAGAAGTTCATTCTAAATTCTTCAATCCACTTCTTAATACTTATACTTTCTTTGAAACTTATGCCAATATTGATAATGTTGATCCAAGAAAATTTGAAGTTAAATATAAAGATTTAGAAGAAATTGATAAATGGTTATTATCTAAATATAATAAACTTTTAAAATACGTAACGGAAAGTTATGATGAATATGATTTAAATAAAGTAGTAAGAGCCTTAGTTGTCTTTGTATCTGATGATTTATCAAACTGGTATATAAGACGTAATCGTAATCGTTTTTGGGCAAGTGAACTTGATAATAGTAAAAAAGCCGTTTATAAAACAACTTATGATGTTTTAGTAGGACTTTCCAAAATGATTGCTCCAATTGTTCCTTTTGTATCAGAAAATTTATATACGAAGTTAACAGATGAAGAAAGTGTTCATTTAGCAGAATTTCCCAAATATAATGAGTCTTATATCGATCTTAAAATTGAAGAAAAAATGGATACCGTTAGAGATTTAATTTCTCTTGGAAGAAAAATAAGAGAAGAAGTTAAAATTAAAGTTCGTGAACCTTTAAGTGAAGTTATTCTTGATAAAAAACTAAAAAATATCATAGGTGATTTAACAGATTTAATAAAAGAAGAGTTAAATGTTAAAGAAGTAGTTTATGAAAATAATCTTGATACTTATATTAATTATGAAATAAAACCAAACTTTAAAGTATGTGGAAAAATATTCTCATCTAGTATAAAAAGTTTAACAGAGTATTTGAAAAATTTATCTAAAGAAGATATCAATAAATTAGAAAATGGCGAAGTTTTAAAAATTAATTTAGATGGTAAAGATTATGAACTTAATAAAGAAATGTTAGATATTAGAGTTAATTCTAAAGAAGGTTATAATACAGGTATTAACAATAACTTATTCATTATTTTAAATACTACTTTAACTGATGAATTAATAAATGAAGGAATTGCTAGAGAATTAATTAGTAAAGTTCAACAATTAAGAAAAAATAAAGATTTTAATATTACAGATCGTATATATATTTACTATTATAGTTCTGATGATTTATTAAGTAGAATTGATAATTTCTTAGACTTTATTAAAAAAGAAACTCTATGTGATAGTATAATTCAAGAGAAAAAAGTTGATGAAACAACTAATTTAAATGGAATAGATGTATATTTAGATGTTGAAAGAGTATAAAGAAGGATTATCCTTCTTTTTTTGAATATTTAAAAGATTAATTTACTTTTCTATCAATTTTATGATATACTTATAAACGTTTTTGTAAAGGAGAAGATAATATGAAAAAAACTACTAAAGTATTAATAGGATTAACGGCTTTATTATTAGTTCTTAAAGGTGTAAGTAGTGATTATGAACATGATGAAACGTTATTTACTCCTCAAAAAGTTGTTTATGGAAAAGGTGTAGATAATGAAAGTTATAATGAAAATGTAACAATGAAAATTATAGGTGGTTATCCAGCCCATGCTTATAGAAGTGAAAATGTTTATTTACTTATTGATAAAGAAACTAAAGAAGTAAGTGAATATTTATTGGCCACAGAAAAAGGAGATAGTAACAATTGGTTTGAAAGTTTTTTTCTAAAAGAAAATACAGACGTTCATCAAGTTTTTGAAATTCCCTCAGGTGATTTAATTTGCTACTATTACAGTGAATATAATGGTAAAGGTTTAGATTATTTAAATTATTTACTAGAGAAATCAGATTTAGTTAAATTAAGGGATTTAGAACTTTATGTTGAAGATGAAACTTTAAAAGAATGGTATTGTTTAAGTGAGATTAGATCCTTTGAACCAGAAATTGTTGAGTCTATAGAAAAGATTAATTTAGCAACTAAAAGATTAATTAAGAAAAATTAAAATTATTTTATGTTATAATAATTTAAGAAAGAGGGGATAAGATGGGAACATTATATATTGTAGCAACACCAATAGGTAATTTAGGTGATATAACCGAAAGGGCTCTTGAAGTATTGAAAAATGTTGATATTATTTTATGTGAAGATACTAGAAATTCTAAACATTTGTTAGACCATTTTGCTATAAAAACAAAACTTTTATCTTATCATAAGTTTAATGAAACAGAAAGAAGCGAAGAATTAATTCAAAAATTAAAAGATGGTGTTAATATGGCTTTAATAACTGATGCAGGAACTCCATGTATATCTGACCCTGGTAGTATTTTAATTAATAAATGTATTGAAGAAAATATTGAAATATATTCTCTTCCAGGTCCTAGTGCTTTAATAACGTCCTTAACTTTAAGTGGTTTAGAAATAAAAAACTTTTCTTTTTATGGCTTTTTAGAAAGAAAAAATAGTAAACAAAGATTAGAACTTACTAATATAAAAAATGATAATACAGATATTGTAGTCTTCTATGAGTCTCCTAAAAGAATTATAGAAACTTTAAATAATATAAAAGAAGTTATGGATGACCCTTATCTTATTGTTTTAAATGATTTAACGAAAAAGTTTGAAAAAAAATATTATGGTAAAACAACTAAAGTTTTAGAAGAATTAAATAATAATTCTAATCATGAATTAGGAGAATATGTTATTATAGTTAAAAAAAATTCTAAAGAAACAAAAAAAGATTTAGAAGAGATGTCTTTAGAAAGTTTATTAATTGATAAAGTTATAAAAGAAAAATGTACTTTAAAAGATGCTGTAAAATTATTGGCTATAGAATATAAAGATAAATATAGTAAAAAGGAAATTTACAATGCTTCTTTAAATATAAAAAATATTTTAAAATAAAACCTCATTTAAAATGAAGTTGTAAGATAAATGTAGATAATTTTTATATCTAATTTTTATTGACAAGTTCATCTAAAACGAGGTTTTTTATTATTTAATTTTTTAAATCACTTAGTTCTTTTGTTAAAGTTTGATATTTAGTATTAATTTTTTCTTTTTCAGCTGTTTCTAATTTATACCAACCATTTTGAAACATTAATTCATATACTTTTCTTCCCATTTCGGCAAGTTTTAAAAATACTTCTTTATTAACGTTATATAAATGTTCATTACTGGCTTCTGTCATAGCAATAACATAGTTTTTTTCCATATCTTTTAAAGTAGTTAAAAGAGAAGTTAGATAATCTTTTTCATTTAAATTTATGCCTTTAGAAACTTCTTTTTCGGGATTTTTAATTTCTTTCATTAATTCCTCCTTCTAATAAGGTAAGTATTACATTTAAATTATATTCAAATAATTTACAAGTCTCTTTTAACATATTTATAATATCCGTACTTTTTACTTTAGGAATACAATCATTTGTTCTTTTTAAAGCATTTATATTCCATTCAAACATATCAGATAAATAATCTAAATCTTTACCTGTTATAATATTAGGAACTTCTTGATATTTTTCCATATTTCTCCTTTCATCTTTATTATGATAGAAAGAAAAAAATTTAAACAGAAAAAAAGTTATTTTTTAGAATATAATTTTATAGTGATTAATATGAATTTAATTCCTAATACCTCTCCAGAATTGTTTTCTTTAAGTGCTGTTGTTGTTGGTTATTTATTAATTGATGATATGACAGCTAATGAACAAAATGCTCTTGGTAATTGGTTAATGTTAGTAGGACAGTTAGTATCAACAAATGCTTATTATGCTGCCGTTGCCTCTGAAAGAAACAAGCCCAATAAATTTAATAATCAAGATACTTTAAAAATGCTTGAAAAAATGGTAAAAGCATTGAAAATAGAAGTAGATAGTCTAAAAAAAGAAATTAATAATCATCTTTAAGATAAAATTAATAATTTTTTACTTAGAATTTAATAATTATTTTTAAAAATCTGTTATAATAAATTTGAAAGGAGTAGGAGTAATGAAAGAAATATTTAAAAAAACAACTAATTCTATAATTTGTTCAGCAATTATTGCTTGTGTTGTTGGTCTTATTATGATAATTAATCCCAATATGTCAATTAAAACTATAAGTATAATTGCCTCAATTTATATTATTTTACATGGTATTATTTTAATTATTTTAGATATTAAAGCATCTAAATATTATATCCCCTTTGATGGTATGTTACCAGGTATCTTATCAGTTATTTTAGGAATTATATTAATTAGTAAACCTAATATACTTTCAACATTATTTACAATTGCAATAGGAGTTTGGATTATTTTATCAAGCATTAATTCTTAAAAATAGCTATAGCTTTAAAAAATGAAGATGTACCATGGATTTTATTACTATTATTCGGTATTGTTGATTTAATTATAGGAGTAATTGTTGTATTTAATCCATTTGCTGCATCTATTTCAATAATGATATTTACCGGTATAATGCTTATTGTTCATTCAATTATTGATATAGTTGATATGATAATTATTAAAAGAGATGCTAAAAAGATTAGTAATGCAATTGAAAAACATTTAAAAAAATTATAAAAGAAAAAAGCATTTAGTTGCTTTTTTTTATTTTAAATCAAATTCATATATTTGACCATTTTCAATAAAGAAATTATAAAAATTAGTATTTTCATCATAGCCATTTAGGTTATAATAAAGACTTTTAATAGTAGCACCATGACTAACAATTAAAATAGAATTATAGTTGTTATAATTACTTTTTAATTTTTGAATAAAATCATCAGATTGTTTTAATAAATCTTTCAATGACTGAACATTATTTTCATGATAGTTTACTTTATAATCCCAAAATACTTTAATATCAAAGGGAATTTCTTTAAAAGTTTTCCCTTCAAAATTACCAATCGTTCTTTCTTTTAATAAATCTTCATAGACTATTTGACAGTTACCATCTGTTATGATTTGAGCAGTTTCTTTTGCTCTTTTAAGTGGGGAAGATATGCAAATGTCAAAGTTTATGTTTTGCAGTTGTTCTTTCGTTTTTAAAATTTGCATACGACCATTGTCATTTAAAGGAATATCGGTTGTTCCTTGAATTTTTCCTTCTTTATTCCAATCTGTTTCACCATGTCTTACTAAATATAATTTCATAATACTTCTCCTTATATTAATTTATATATTTAACAATAATGATTTATTTTATTTATAAAGTGTTTTTATTAAAGCATGTTTATATTGTTTAGACTCTTCTTTAAAATAGTCATCTAATGGTTCACCTTTAGCAATTATTTCTCTAAAAAAATCATTTATTTCTAAATACAAGATAAAATCTCTATTTTCGCATATATTTAAGGCTCTATGGGCTCTTTTAGTTAATAAAGCCGCATTTTCTTTACTTAATTGACCACCTTCTGCAACTTTTAAAACATGATGTAAGGTTAAGATATTACTTTTAGTTATTTGATAACTTAACCAATCAAATTCATCTGGCATATATATTTTTATTAATTCTCTTAATAGCAATTGATTTTTATTATTATAGACATTTCCCATAAAATCACCACCGTATTAGTTCTATTTTTAACGGAATTTTTTCATTTGTTTACTATTGTATCATAATTTTTATGATTTTTTGATAAAGTGTTTAACTTTTTAGAATTTTTTGATGTTGATATTATTCATAATAACATAAAAACGACTTTTCCAAGCCGTTTAATTTTATACTTTTAATTTATAAGTTCTTATTAAATTTATATAATATCTTTATCCACAAATACATCATATATTTCTTTATATTTATATCCGAGTTTAGCATGAGAAGAGTCTGTTACTAAAATTCCCATATTTACTAATTGTTCTATTAATGTAGAAATAGTATTTCTAGAAACCCCTGTTTCTTCTGCTATTTCTTTTTTAGTAAAAACAATTTGATGCATCATTGCAGGCATAATTCTATATATAGCATTGCTATTTAAAGCTTTAATTTTTTCCATATCCTGTTTATAAATTCTTTTAATTCTATTGATTTTAATAATATAATTATTACATTGTTCAATAATACATTGTAAAAAGAATTTTATAAAACCTAACATATTTCCTTTTCTGCTTTCATTTAAAAATTTATGATAACTTGGTTTATATAATTCAATTACTTCTGATAAAAATAAAATAGGCTCATCGTTAGTTAGCATAGCTAGTTGAATAGGAATTAAAGCTCTACCTAATCTTCCATTACCATCTCTATAAGCATGAATTGTTTCAAATTGAGAATGTGAAATAGCTAAATTTATAAAAATTGGGTCAATATAAGCATCATTCATGTATTTAAACAAATTATCTAATAATATTGGAACATCTTCTGGTATAGGAGGAACAAAAATAGCTTCATCAATAGTACATCCCTTTGGTCCGATCCAATTTTGAATATTTCTAATATGACCAGGATCTTTTTCATTTCCTCTAACACTATTTAATAATATTTTATGAATTTTATTGACAAAAATTAAATTAATTTCATTATGTTCTTTCATATAGTCTTTAGAATAGTCAATTACTTTTTTTAAATTTTGAATTTCTAAATTATCGTCATTTTTTGGCATGTATTTTAAATAATATAACTCATCTTGAGAGATTTGAGTACCTTCTATCTGTGTTGATTTTAAACTTTCACTTAAAATAATTGAATCTAAAAAATATTTTGAATCAAATTCCATATTTTTTAAGTATGATTTATATTCTCCATATTTAGCATTTGCTTCAGAAATTAATTTTAATAATTCTTTGTCTATTGCATATTCAATTGGTAGATGTTTTACTTTCATTGCATCCATTTGTATCACCCATAATAAATATTAGCATATAAAGTATGAAAAGTAAATAAAAATGCACAATAAATCAAGAATATTGTGCATTTTTTTCTTTTTTTGACATAATTTGCACAATTAAAGTGCATTTTATTAAAATTTCTTTTCTATTTTATTATTATACGTTATCATTGTAATTTTTAGTCGATTTATTTGACTATTCTTTCAACTGGTGCGGGTGTCGTAGTTATTTACAACTTTTTTCAATAACGAAAAACTTTATACAATCTTTCCATTGTTATTTAGTTTTATTTTGCTATCTTCTAAAAAAGCATCAGATATAAGCTCAAAATAATTTTTTTCTTGATATTTTAAAACTTGTTCCATTTTCTTGGCAATATTATTTAATTCATCGATTCGCATATTAAATAATTTTAAAATATCATTTATATCATAAGTAACATTTAATCTTTTAAGTAATAAAATTATCAATATTTCTTTAATAGAAAACATTTCAAGTAAATTTTGATATTTTGGCTTTTTTAATTCTTATTATAATTTTTACTTTTTTTAATAAATTTAGATTAGTATTATTGCAATTTATGACTAATTCATTCTCAAATTCTGGTTTTTCATTTTTATATCCATCAAAATATTCATAAATAGTTACTGATTGTTTTGGACATTTCTTTTGGCTATCTAATCGTCTTCTTAATTTTGGCAATATTTTTTTATAAAATTCGGTATGATAATCCATACTCCAATTACTAAAATCAGGATTATGTAAATCATTACCATATCTTAAATAGATAATATGTTTATCTTCTTCATTAAGATTTTTTATAACATAATCAATTTCTTCTTCAGAATAATCTTTTAATATTTCATAAATTGTATGAATATATCGTCGTTGTATTCTTCCATTAATTAGTAGTTTACCTTCTTTTTTGTATTCCAAATATTTTTTTATTTTCGTTAAAAGTTTTTTAGTATCATAATCAATTATACTAGAAATACTTAGATCATTTCCAAATGTTGAGTAGATTAAATTTCTATCTCTTTTATTAAGATTTTTTATAACATAATCAATTTCTTCCTTAGAGTAATTGCTTAATATTTCATAAATTGTGAATGGATGTCTGTTTTTTTGTTTATCTTTTTTTGTATTTTTTAATTTTCTTTTAATTTTAGGTAAAATCTTCATATAATATTGGTATTCATAATCATGATTCCAATTACTTAAATTAGGATTATGTAAATCACTACCATATCTTAAATAGATAATATGTTTATCTTCTTCATTAAGATTTTTTATAACATCGTCAATTTCCTCTTCAGAATAATCTTTTAATATTTCATAAATTGTATGAATATGTCGTTGTATTCTTCCATTAATTAGTAGTTTGCCTTCTTTTTTATTTTCTAATTTTTTCTTTAATTTTGGTAATAATTTTTTATAAAATCTTCCACTATATTTTTGATTCCAATTACTTAAATTAGGATTATGTAAATCACTACCATATCTTAAATAAAGTAGATTTTTATCTTTTTCGTTAAGATTTTTAATAACATCATTAATTTCTTCTTCAGAGTAATCATTTAATATTTCATAAATAGTACGAATACGTCGATATGTTTTTTCATTAACTAATTGTTTACCTTCCTTTTTATTTTTTAATATTCTTTTTAATTTTGGCAATAATTTTTTATAAAATTCATTGCACCAATTACTAAAATTAGGATTATGTAAATCACTACCATATCTTAAATAAAGTAGATTTTTATCTTCTTCATTAAGATTTTTTATAACATCGTCAATTTCTTCTTCAGAATAATCTTTTAATATTTCATAAATGGTTTTTATTTTTTTCATATAAATCACCCTTAAAAACATGCTTATTCTATCATCAGCATATTAAAAAGTCAAACTGAAGATTTTCGGTCACTTACATAAAAATAACATATTTATTAGAAATTATTTTGTTTTTAGTTTGGAGATTTATTATGAATTTAAAGTCAACGGTATTAAATAAATTATTAAATATAAATAAAAGAAAATTGGTAGTCACTGTAATTATTGCATTTGTTTCAGTACTAATATTATTCACTTTTATTGATACAAATAATAAATAGAAGTGTCATATAAAGATATTAAACTTAACAAAATCATATTCTATTTTAGTTGTAGAAAAAGTTAAACAGCATTATGTTTCTAGAAAGAAAAAATAGATTATACTTTTAAAGTAAAAATATTTTAAAATTATATTAGAATATTTATCCTATGACTAGAGTATCAACACGCGACTAACTTATAAATATCACAATTAGTGTAAAGATTTTATTGTTTTAAAAAGAGTTTTGTAGTTATTTCCAACTTTTTAAAATGATGTATTGTAATTAATACAAAAGATTATCTTTTAATTTACCAACTGATGTTTAATATTTGTAAATTTTATTGCTATTTGTTTATGATAAAATAACTAACCTCCAGGTATTTTGACAAAAGTATCAAAATAACCTTTGGAAAATTTATTACAAAAAAAATCAACCCATTCGGATTGATTATATATTAAGTTCAAACTATAAAAGTTCGAACAGAAATGTCGCTGGTGCCCTAAAGTAAGGAGTATAACAACTTTATAAATTAATAGTTAATGTTTCACTTGTTGTTTTGAAATTGCTTTTTTCATATAAATTTTTAGCTTTAACATTATTACTCCATACATTTACTTCTATTTTATGGACATTTTTGGATATAGCCCACTTTTTAAAATATTCTATTAAAGATGTAGCAATTCCCTTATTACGATAATTATTATCAATGTATAATGCATCTAATTTGGCAATTATGTATTTATATGTATCATCAGTTGGTTTAATAATTCCATATAAATAACCTACAATTTGATCGTTTTCTTCGGCAACAATAAGCAATTTATTAGAATCTTCGATATAATTTTCATACATATTAGTAACAATAAAGTTTTCATCAATTCCTGAGTCATATTTTTTTTCATCTCTTATTAAAAGTGTTAAAAATTTATTTAATATTTTTACATCATCATAATCCGCTTTTCTAATTATCATTTGTATACCTCCCGCTAATAAATACTCATATTGTCTTTGACAATATGCAAGTATGTTTTCTAAATTGTCATAAATTTTTATAAAATACATTGTTTCAAGAACAAACGTTTGATATAATTTTTATTAGGAAATACTATAACTGTTGAGTACTTGCCAACTTCTTATGGGAAGGAGGCTTGATATTTATG
>CANRGW010000039.1 GCA_947630205.1 uncultured Bacilli bacterium | reverse complement strand
GATGATTATTCTTTAGTATATGATAGTTATAATCAAACAGAATATTTTGGAATTAGGAATAAAAATAAATATTATGATTTAAAAGACGGAAAAGAAACTTTAATTACTGATAATATAATTAATACAGAAAATTCTTATGGTGGAATAATATATGATAATAATGGATTAAAAGTGTATAATTTTAAAACTCAAAAAATAACAAACTTAAATTTAAATAAAGAATATAAAGATATGATTTTATTTTATAACGATGATAAAATATATGGGGTTTATTATAAAGATAATTATGGTACTAGTAGTTATTATAATGTAATAACTGGAAAAACTTTATATAACGGAACTAAAGATAAAATATATGGTATAAGTGAAGATTATGCTATTGTTTATGACGAAAAATTTGTTGATGGTTGTATGGCTTTTAAATATTTATTATCAACTAATGAAGAAAAAATAATATTAGAAAATAAGGAAAATGAATTGTGTTCTACTTTTGGTGCTTATAAAAGTAATAATGGAACTTTCTTAATAAAATATCTTACCAGTTTTTATCCTGATGTAAATATTTATACGGAAAACTTTGAATTAATTGACGAAAATATTCCGTTAGAAAATTATAAAACTTTTAATAATTATATTTATGTAATTAAAGATAATATTATAAAAGTATACGATGCTAAAGGTAAAATAGTTGATACAATTACAAGTTATAGTAAACCTATTGGTTTTATTGAAGACTATCTTGTTTTTGTTGAAAATGATTATTTAAAAACTATTAATTTAAATGAACCTAATACTAAAATAGAAATAACTAAATGGCAAGATAATTATATTTATAAAGGAAAATTCGCTTTTATAAAAAATAAAAAAATATGTTTCCCTATCGAATATAAAGATAAAGTAAGTGACTATAAAGATACAGGAATAGAATTCTATTATGATTTAACTACTAAAGAAGTTACAACGAAAAATATTGATTATGGTTTTAGTAATCAGTATTGGGACTAAATAATTAATAATTGGATATTGCTAAAATATCCTTTTTCTTTTAGAAAATTTTCTTTATCTATATAAACTATAAAATATGTTTTAAATAAATTCTTTTTAAATTAATATTTAAGAAATTGTAATTTACTACTTTTCAAAAATAAGAAACTATTGTATAATTTTTATAGAATAGAATAAGGAGAGGTCGACATGGTAGAATACGATTTTAAAAATGATGAAATCACCAACATTGCTAATAACATTATTATATATGCCGTCAGTAAAAGAGCCAGTGATATTCACTTTGATCCTTGCGAAGAAGGTTTAAAAGTTCGACTAAGAATTGATGGTGTTTTACAAGACCATGCGATTGTACCTATTGCTTATCAAAATAACTTAACTACTCGTCTTAAATTAATTTCTAATATGAATATTACAGAGTCACGTCTACCTCAAGATGGTGCTATTAAAGATACTATAAATGGAATTGACCTTGATATGCGTGTTTCTTCTTTGAATACTAATCTTGGTGAAAAAATTGTTATTCGTATTCTTGACTACTCTAAAAGTACAGAAGGTTTAGAGTCATTAGGATTTACTCCTAGAAATTTAGTAAAAATTAGAAAAATGATTGAAGAACCTAATGGTATTATTTTAATAACTGGTGCTACTGGTACAGGTAAAAGTACAACCGTTTATACAATGCTTCAATATTTAAATAAAGAAGATACCAATATTATAACCGTTGAAGACCCAATAGAAATGAACATCGAAGGTATTAACCAAGTACAAGTTAATAGTGAAATTGGACTTACTTTCGCAAGAGTTTTAAGAAGTATTTTAAGACAAGATCCAAATATTATTCTAATTGGAGAAATTCGTGATACCGAAACTGCTCAAATTGCCGTTCGAGCATCTATTACAGGACATTTAGTTTTTTCAACAGTCCATACTAATAATTCCTTATCAACTATTGAACGTCTTTTAGATATGAATGTTGAAAGATATTTATTATCAAGTGCTTTAACAGGTATTGTTTCTCAAAAATTAGCACGAAAACTTTGTCCACATTGTCGTAAGAAAAGACCTACTACTAATTATGAAAAAGCCGTTTTTAAAGAAATTCTAGGAAAAGATGTTTTAGAAATTGAAGATATCAACGGTCATTGTGATAATTGTCGTAATGGATACTATGGACGAATTGCTATTCAAGAAGTCTTACTAATTACAGATGAAATACGAAATGCTATAAATAATCCTAGTATTTCAAGAGAAAAACTAAGAGAATTAGTATATAAAAGTGATGTTAAGACACTTCTTCAAGATGGACTTGAAAAAGTTTTACAAGGTATTACAACTTTTGAAGAAATATATAAAAATGTTGCTATTGATGATGAACTTGATGAGTCTTATGAAAATGTTGACTATAAAAAAGAATTGGAAGATGTTCGGAAATTACCAACCAAAAATGATGACAGTCTTGATATAATTGATGAAATTGATTATAAAGATGATTTAGATATTATAGATGATTTTGATATTCAAGATGACTTTATCGAAATTGAACCTAAACTTAAACAACCAGAAAATAAAGAAGAAGCAGTTGATGAATTAATTTAACTGCTTTTACTTTGCATTAAACCACCTAAATAATAATCAGGAACCATTCCTTGAATTAATTTAACAGCAATAGGAACAATAACCGTTACATTTATTTCATTAGAAGCAAGAGGTAAAATCATTCTTACACTTGCAGCAACATTAACAAATACTTCAATTAAAGAATTATTAATACCATATTCTGTTACTTTCGTTTCAATATTTGGATTTACCATACTAATAACTTCTAAATTAAGGTGGATCTTTGGTCCTAAATTATTTAAAATAGGAGAATTAAAAACTATACCACTTGGTATATAAAAAATACTATCCTTAACATTATATTTATTTAAAACTTCTTTATTTTTTTCACTTATTAATTTTAAATTATCATAGACAATACTAGAAATATTAGACATTAATCTATTTAAAACAACAGGATCAAAATCAACCATAGTCATATTAGTTTTATTATCATTTTGAACAATAAAAAGTTCATCATTAGAATTATCTATTAAATCATCATTAATTGATTTAGTAATAACCGTTGTTACTAAACTTTTTATTTCTCCTTCAGCATAATTCATATAAATAGGAAATATTTTTTTGTTTAATAAACTTAAAATAAAAATAGCAATGATAATTATTAAAATAAAAATGATAAATAACTTTAAAAATTTCTTTTTCATACTCTCTAAAATTATATAAATATAATTTACAAATTATGTTTTTTTTGTTATACTATTTTATAGAATAGAGGTGTACACATGGAAACGACTCTTATGGATAGTATTAATAATTTAAATATTGAAAAATTAAATATAAAAGATTTAGATTTAATTTTAAAAATATTAGATGAATTGGCTAAAAATAAAGAAGAAATTGAGGTGATTTAATGGAAAATTTTAAGACCGTAATTATTAATCAAATTAAAAATTTCTTAACTTCAATTTATTCTTTGTATCAAGATGAAATTACAGGAATATTAAATGATATTGAAAATAATAATTTTGAAAGTTTTCATGTTTTTGTAGAAAAATACTATCATGATGTTTTTTATAGTGATGATTTAAAGATTTTTGTAAGTGATTTAGTAAGTAAAAATTTAATTGCTAATACTTTTTTAGAACAAGTTGGACTTAATGAACCTATTTTTAATGCCGCAAGTATTCCTCCAATTATAGAAATTTCTTCAAGACCTATTAAAGTTCTTCCTAATACAATTAATGGTATTAATAATTCTTCTCAATTAAATCCCTTATCAAAGACATTACCTGCCGAAATAATATATTTGCAAAATGTAAGTAATGAAGTTAGTCCAGAAATAAATGTGCAAGAAACAGTTGAAATAACCCCTACTTCTTCCGAAGAAATAGTAGCAGAAGTGCCAATTGATGCTCCAAGTAATGAAGTACCTTTTACAGAAGCACCTGTTGATGTTCAAAGTGAAGAAGTTATTCCAATAGATAGTACCCCTAGTGTTCCAGTTTATCCTGAAGTTATTCCAAATGAAATGGTTGATGATGCTATTGCCCCTTCTATTGAAGTAAATCAAGAAAGTATTAATAATCAAGAATATGTAACGCCATTTGAACAAGTTCCTTTTATGGAAACTCCAGTTAATGTTCAAAGTGAAGAAGTTATCCCAATAGATAGTACTCCAAGTGTTCCAGTTTATCCTGAAGTTACGCCAAGTGAAATGGTTGATGCTACCCCTTCTATCGAAGTAAATCAAGAAAATGTTAGTAATCAAGAATATGCAACGCCATTTGACCAAATTCCTTTTACAGAAGCACCTGTTAATGTTCAAAGTGATGAAGTTATTCCAGTAGAAAATACTCCAAGTGCTCCTCTTTATTCAGAAGTTACACCAGAAGTAGTTGAAGTAACTCCTCAAATTTCTAATGATAATTATACGGAGATTGAAGTTCCAGAAACACCTCTTAATAATAATGTAAATGACAATATAGAAGTACCTTTTGCTAATCAAACGGGAATGTTTGTTCCGGAAAAAGAAGAAAAGGTTGAAGAAACACCTATAGAAACAGAAACCCCTACTCCTTTAAATAATATAAATGAAACAGAAGTGGAAGAAGAAAAGAAACCGGTTGTAAATGAACCTGTTATTGGCTTTTCAGAAGTTCAAGTTGATGAATTGCCTAAATTAGAAACACCTTTAAATGAAAGTGTAATAGAAAATGAAGATACTCCTCCTGTAATGCCAATTCCAATTTATACAAGTAATGAAACACCTATGGAAGAAACTAATCTAAAAGAAGAACCAACTACACCTATTTATTCTCCTCCAACGGAAACCTCTCCTCTTTTAAAATCAATTGATATTGATGCTAAACCTGAACTTCCTGTCTATGATGCAGAAGCAGAAGAAAGAAGAGAACAAGAAAGACGAGAAAGAGAGCAAAAAGAAAAAGAAGAAATTGAAAGAAATGCGAAAGAAGAATACAAACGAACAATCATTGAGTCTCAATTACATTATTTAGAAAATGCTTCTAGTTATATTCAAAACTTAGAAGATGAAACTCCAGAAGAAATTTATAATTCTTTATTAATTCTAAATGATATACGTTATATTTATCATTGTATTTCTAAACTTTCTCTTGAAACTTTAAATAAATTATTGCCTTATATAGAAGAAAATATTAAAGAAAATAAGAAAAATGCTATTAACATCTTTATTGATGAAGCCATTAAAAGAACTTTACATTCAAGACCTAATGATGAACTTGAAGATAGTCATGAAGGTTATTCACGAAAAAGAAGTGCTGCTTAGCATTTTTTTTTATTTTTCTAATAAGATTTAGTATGTGAGGTGTTATTTTGACAAATACAGTTAAAAATTATTTAAAAGGTTTACTTTACTTTTTTATTCCTTTCTTTACCCTTATCCTTTTAATAAGTATTCTTTACTATTTCGATATTTTGAATAATCAAGTTATTAAATATTTTAAAATTATAACCCTTTTAGTATCATCTTTAGTAAGTGGCTTTTATATTGGAAGAAAAAGTATTAGTAAAGGTTATTTAAATGGTCTTAAGTTAAGTGGTGGAATTGCAATTTTATTTCTTATAATAAATCTTATTATGGGTGGTTTTAAATGGTATCACTTAGTTTATTATTTAATCATGATCGTTGTAACTTCAATTGGTTCAATGCTAGGAATTAATCAAAAAAAATAAATTTTCACACAAAATTCATAAAAATCCGTTATAATAATTCTTGGTGATGTTATGAATGTTTTAATAATCGATGATGAAGAGTTAATTAGAAATGTTGTTAAAGAATATTGTTTAAATGAAAATTACAATGTCCTAGAAGCCAGTAATGGAATTGAAGGATTAGAAATATTAGAAAAAGAAAAAGTTGATATCATTGTTCTTGATATTATGATGCCAAAGATGGATGGTTATACCTTCTTTCAAAATATGAAAGAGAAATATAATATTCCAACTATTGTATTAAGTGCTAGAACAGAAGAATATGATAAATTATTTGGTTTTGCGATTGGTATTGATGATTATTTAACTAAGCCATTCTCTCCTAAAGAATTGATTGCAAGAATTAAAGCAATTTTAAAAAGAACTAGTAAAATAGAAGCAAGTGATATATTTCTTTATAAAGGAATAAAAGTTGATTTTAAAGGAAGAGTTTTATATATTGATAATGAAGAAGTTGAACTTACTCCTAAAGAATTTGATATTTTAGTTTATTTTATCAACAATCCCAATACAGCAATTTCAAGAGAACAAATTTTAAATAAAGTTTGGGGTTATGATTATTATGGTGATGAAAGAACTATTGATACGCATATTAAAATTTTAAGAAATAGTTTAGGAAAATATCGTGATTTAATTACAACCGTTAGAAGTATAGGATATAAATTTGTTTATGAAGAAAAGTAAAAGTTTAATTCTAAAAATATTTTTATATCTTAGTATCTTCTCTATCCTTATTATTCTTCTTATTTGGGTTTTTCAAATATTTCTTTTAAATAACTACTATGAATACTATAAAACAAGAGAACTTTCTAATACACTTAATATTATAAAAAATAATTACTCTAAAGATACCTTTTTAAAAACATTAGAAAACGTTGCTTACAATACCGATTTTTGTATTGAAATAACTACTAATAATAATGAAACTGTTTATTCTAATATTCAAAATAATAAAGGCTGTATAAATTCTAATGAAAATACCAGAGTTTTAAAACGAAAGTTAGATTTTATGTCTAGTCAAAAAGAATATTTCAAGTTAAAAATTGTTAATCCAACTTTTGATAATATGACACTTCTTTATGGTATTAAATTATCAGATACAGACTATGCATTTTTAAATACTTCTTTAGAACCACTTAGTACAACTGTTATAATTTTAAAAAATCAGTTAATAAGTGTTAGTTTTATTATTTTAATTTTAGCTATTGTCATTGCTTATTTTATTTCTAAAAGTTTATCTAAACCTATTACAAAATTAAAAAAATCAGCAAAAGCACTATCTGATGGTAATTACAATGTTGATTTTAATGTTGAAAGTGATATCGAAGAAATAAAAGATTTAGGTGTAAGTCTTGAATATGCTAAAAATGTTATGAAAAAAACAGATGAACTACGAAGAGATTTATTAAGTAATGTATCTCATGATTTAAAAACTCCTTTAACAATGATTAAAGCCTATGCTGAATTAGAAAGAGATTTTAATTCTAATAAAGAAAAAAGAGAAAATAATATGAATATTGTTATTGAAGAAGTTGACCGTTTAAATTTATTAGTTAATGATATTTTGAATTTATCTAAACTAGAAAGTAATATTGAAGAGTTAAATATTGAAGAAATAGATTTAACTAAACTTATTAATACAATTGTTAATCGTTTTAAGATATTCTCTTATACAAAAAATTATGAGTTTATCTTTGATTTTCAAGAAGAATTAATAGTTAAAGCCGATAAGCAAAAATTAGAACAAGTTATTTATAATTTAATTGGTAATGCCATTAATTATACTGGTAAAGATAATAAAGTTTATATAAAAGTTATTCCTGATAAAAAGAAAATTCGTGTTGAAATAACTGATACCGGTAAAGGAATTAAAGAAACAGAAATTGATAAAGTCTGGGATAAATATTATAAGAGTGAAAAGAAATATAAAAGAAATACGATTGGAAGTGGAATTGGTCTTTCAATTGTTAAAAATATTTTTATACTTCATGGTTTTAAATATGGCATAAATTCTAAAATTAATAAAGGTAGTACTTTCTGGTTTGAAATACCTAAAAAATAATAAAGAGTATATAAAAAAGGAAAATGTTTTAAATCTTAACACTTTCCTTTTTCTTTGTTTCTTTAACTTTTTTATTCTACTTTTGTTCCACATTCTGAGCAAAAATTACCAGTTACTTTCGCCCCACACTTTGGACAAACTTTAGCACTTTCTAATTTTGTACCACATTTAGAACAGAATTTTCCTTTTTCAAGACTTCCACATTTTGGACAAACGATACCATCAGTTGTAGGTTTAGTCTCTTCTTGTGTTTTTTGTTTTTCTTCATTTTGTTTTACAAATTCTAAAGCACTGTTGGTCATATTTCCTGATGCCATATTCATCATACCTAAGCCCATAAAGCCTGTTCCGGCTCCATTAGCATTACCAGCTGCTTTTTCCATAGCAGAAGCAGTTGCATCAACCATTCTTCCAGCAGCATATTCACTTCGACCATACATACTAGCATTATCAAATTTTTGAATTCTATCCCGAGACTCATCATCTGGAGTTATTTTTTCAATAGCAACACTTACTATTTCCATACCACGAAGTTGTTTCCAATCTTCATCTAAGGCTTCGTTCATATGTTTAGCAATTAATAATTGTTTACTTGGTAAACTAGAGAAAACTACTCCCTCTTTAGCACATGATTGTAAACTAACATCAAGAGCACTTACAAATTCGGCATTTGCTTGTTCTAAAAGTTGGTCTTTCGTATAAGTATCTTTTACATTTCCAGCAATATTAGCAAAAAAGGCAAATGGATCACTTATTTTAAAAGAATAAAGTCCATAATAACGAATATAAATATTTTTATATTCAGGATCAGGATAAGCCATTGGTGAAGAAGAACCAAATTTATTATCAATTATCTCTTTTGTATTAATGAAATAAATTGCTTGTTCTTTACTTGGAGCCCCATTAAATTTAAAACGTTGCCACATTTCTTTAAACATAGCCCCAAATTGTCCAGCAAATAAACTTGGTGATGAAGAAGAATCGAATGTATAAATTCCCTCTTCTGCTGTTGCATCTAAAATTTTACCAGAGTCAAATATCAAAGCCACTTGTCCTGGTGCAACCTGAATTCTACTCTTATTAGAAATAATTCCATTTTCCGTTGTTTTCTTTACAACTAAAGTATTATTATCTAAACTATCACATGATATGTACTCTTCCCATTGGTCATGCAAAGTACTACTAATTGACGTAAAAGTCGATTTTATTAAACCCATAATTCACTCTCCTATATTTAAATTATATCAAAAGTGTTTCATATATTCAACTTTTTAATTAAGACTATTTAATTTTTTTACTTACTAAAATTATTTATATTTTTGTTTATATTCATTATCCTTCAATTTATTTATTATTTATTATCATTTATTATCATTTTTTATATTTATTGTCTTTTATCTATTAACTTTTTATTTCATTTATTATTTATTCTCTTTCAATTTAACATCAATTATTTTATTATCAACTTCAAAGATAACTTTTTGCACATCCATTGAGTCAAAGATACTAGAAGCCAAAGAATAAGTAACTTCTTCCAAATTATCATCATTTAAACTAGAAAAAGTTATTGTTAAAATATCTTTATCTAAATTAAATTCTTTAACATCCATTTTATAAGTTAAATAACTACTTAAATTCGTATTAGAAAAAACATTTCCTTTTAAGGCATCTATTATAATTTTAACCTTATCCGAAGAACTATTTAAATATTTAGTAACAGGTACATAATAACTATTATTTTTATCATTAAAAATATAATATAAAACAACTTTTTGACTATCTTTTAAACTAGTTATATCATAAGTTTTATTAATACCAAAAGATTTATTTAAAATAATTGGTAAAGTTTTATTACTCTTTTCCAATTTCTCTAAGTTTTCACCATCTATTTTAATAATAATATTAGAAACTCCATCTATTTCTAACAAACTATAAACGATACTTTCTATAACTTTTTCTTCCAATTTAGCATTTACTTTTAATAGATCTTTAGAAAAATCAACAGTTAAAGTATCTTTTTCAAAAGAAATATTATTTATTTTGGTATTACTAGGAATTAATCCTTTTAAATTACTATATTTTTTATTATTAACTGATAAATTATTAAGAATTTCTGATGCTTCTTTAATTACATCACTTTTTTCTAATAAAAAATCAACTTTTACTAAATAGTTATCTTTATTTAATAGATATATATAAACTGTATTAAGATTAGAAACATATTCTATTTCTTGTAAATTAGTTTTAGAATTATTTTTTTTAATATAGTCAAAAGAAAAAGTTGCTAACATAATAAATAAGACAATTGTTGTTAAATAAATTCTATTTAATGCTTTCTTTCTTAACATAAAACCACCTATTTAAGCGTATGAAAAAACGTACTAAATTAGTACGTTTAAAGTGATATTTCATTTAATTTTAATAATTCAATTACTGCGGCTGCTCTTCCTTTAACTCCTAGATTTTGCATTGCATTTGATA
>CANRGW010000038.1 GCA_947630205.1 uncultured Bacilli bacterium | reverse complement strand
CAATAGATACGTCAGGTTCTTTTAGTGTTTCTCTTAATAAAATGCAGTCAGATATTGAAAATATGCCGGCTATTAGTCAAGAGCAAATGGAGGAACTTTTAAAGTTATATGGTAATCGAGCCAATCCGTTTATTACAAGAGTTTCTCAAAGTAGAACTAATTATGGTGGACATGGTAATTATCTTTTTGGAAGCGGCTATCTTAGTAATAAAGGATGCGGTGTTTTCGCATTGTCATCAGCTTTAAGTTGTGGTTTATCAACAGCCTATGATGAAAATGTTATGGTTTATCCAAATGAAATGTTAGATAGTTTATATGCTTTAGGTGGAGGTCGTAATTATAAAAATACTTATTATGCTGGTGGAATGGGATTATCTTATGCTAATGCTAAAGGTTCTGCATCTAAAATAACAACAGATATGACCGCTGCTTTTAAAGATGTTTGTATTGTTGAGTTTCCTCGCGATGGTAGCCCTGTTCTTACCAAGGAAGAAGCTGAAGCAATTACTGATGCTGGTGGTTCTATTGCCTTGTCTTTAAATGGTGCTCATCATTTTGTTACAATTACCAAAAATGACGGTAACGGTAAATTTTATGTTACAGACTCTGGAGGATATCATTCTTCTACAGATAAAGCCATTTCATTTGGTACAAGAATGACGGATAGTGATAACAACAACGGAAGTTTAACAGGAAAAAAAGCTTGGGCTGTTTTCCCTCGAAGTGCTGTTACAGTTACCTCAAATGGAGTTAAGTTTAATAATGGATTATCTACATCTGATATGCCAACTATTGCTGCTGTTGAAGTAGATGGTAAGGCCTATAATCTTGATGGTACTTCAGCAAAAGTTGTATAATGTTACACGTGCTTTAAGTATATATTTTGATTTTTAATATAAAATAGTAATGGTGATTATATGAATTTACGAAAATTCTTTACAATTAATACAATTGCTATTTTTTTATGCATGTTTTTATTTCATTTTCTTTATGACTTATTTCCTAATTTTCTAACAGCCATTTTTTTCCCAGTTAATGAAAGTTTATTTGAACATTTAAAATTAATGTATGTAACAGAAATTATCGTTGGTTTGATAGCTTTTTTTATTTTGAAAAAGAAAAAAATAAAACTAAAAAATTATTTCTTAGGTTTATTTTCTTCAACTATCGTTAATATAATTCTTTTTTTTATAATTTATTTACCAATTTATGAACGTTTTGGAGAAGGAATAATTTATACTATGTTTATCTTTTTAACTGTTCTAATAATAACAGAATATTTATTTTACTTAATTACGCTTCAAAAAGAAAAAACGATTTTAAATGCCATAAGTATTATTTTAATCGCCATAACTTGGTTCTCTTTAATATACTTAACCTTTAATCCTAGAAAAACACCTTTTTTCTTTGATACAAAAGAAGAAAGATATGGTCTTAAAAAAATAAAAAGAATTAATTCTATAAGATAAAAAAGAAAAACTTAGCAATTATCAATATGATTTGCTAAGTTTTATATAATATAATTTCATTATTTTACTTTTTATTTTTTTTATATACTTTATATAGTGATTTATCTTGAATTTGATAACCAGTATAATTTAATCCATGGAAGTAATAAAAATGCATTTCAAAATAAGGATTGTTTATTATATGAATTTTGGCTTTATCGTAATCAAGCTGAATGTCCCTATAATTTGAATTGTAATAAAGCATAATATCCTCTTCTTGCATTGGTTCAAAATATGAAATAAGAATTTGATTATTATCAATAAAATCATTTCCTATAACAAATATTAAATTATTATATTCTTCTAAAGTAACTGGAAAATGATAAGAAAAAATCTTTTCTTCACTTTCAGCATCTATAATTTTTATATTAAATTCATCGTTTAAATAATAAAAAGATATTATATATTTTCTTTTAGTTTCTTTTAAGTTATCTAGTAATAACTTATAAAGTGTAATAAACATATTGTACTTAAATAAATAATCTGGCATAATCCTCCTTTTTGGGGCATTCCTACAAATTATATCATATATCTATGTAATTGGTACGATTATTTTTAAATAATCCTTAAAAAAATAATACAAAATACTACAAAAAATAATTAGTTTATGATATGATATATATGTATGATAGGAGGAAAAAATATGAATATAAAATTAATTATTATAGCAGTAGTAGTTTTTTTACTTATTGTTATCTTCCTTGCTATCTTTTTAATTAGACATCATCAAAAGAAAGTAATGTTAAAAAAGGTTAATTATTTAGATATTCAAAGAAATGATGTTTTATCAATTCCTTTTCAAACAGAACTTGCCAAAGTTTCTAATTTAACGAAAGGGGAACAATTAGAAGAAAAAATTAATAATTATAAAACTATTTATGATAATTTAAAAGAAAATTCTTTTCAAAATTTAGAAGATATGTTGGTAGAATTAGATTTCATAGCTAATAGTAAAAAGAAAAAAGAATTTGATAAAAAATACACTTTAGCAGAACTTGAAATTGCTAAAAATAGATATTTAATAAATCATATGTTAAATGAATTAACAGAATTAACTTCTTATGAAGATAAATATCGAGGTATGATTATAAAATTAAAAAATAAATATCGCGTTTCAACTAGAGAATATGAAAATAATAAAGAATTATATGGTTTATTAACTGATACAATAAGTATGCAATTTGAAAACATTGATAAAAGATTTCAAGATTTTGAATTAGTTATTAATGAAAATCTTTATAATGAAGTAGTTTTAGTAGTAAAATCTTTAGAGATTATGATTGACCATATTGCAACGGTTGTTACAGAAGTACCAGATATATTAGTCTTGATAAATGATTTAATTCCTTCCCGAATTAGAGAATTGACTAAATTAAGACAAAGTATGTTAGAAGATGGTTATACTTTAAATTTTATGAATTTAGACTATAATTTTAAAGAAATAGAAAGAATTGAAAATGATATCTTAGATAGAACTAAGGTTTTAAATATAGATAATAGTTTGTTTGAATTAAAGACGATTTTAGAGTTTTTAGATTCACTTTTTAAAGATATTGAAAAAGAAAAAATTTATAAAAAAGATTTTGATACAACATCAACAACTTTTAATGAAAGACTTTCAAGTGTTAAAAGCACTTTACATGATATAAATATGCAACTTGATGATATTAAGACTTTATATGGTTTGAAAGATGCTGATTTAAATGAACTTAAAAATATTAGTTTAGAGTATGATGATTTAGTAAAAGAATATAGGTCTTTAATTAGAAAAGTAAAAAAACAAGACAATTCTTATGGTAAAAGTAATTTATTATTAAATGAGTTAGGGGTGAAGTTAAAACTTATTGAAGATAATCTAGATTTAACTTTAAAGAGTTTAGGAAGTATGCAAGACGATGAAGAAAGAGCAAGAGATCAATTAGAAGAAGTTCAGGAATTATTAAAAACATGTAAAAGACAAATTCAAAGTGTAAAAATACCAGTTGTTGCTAACAATTATTTTGTGGAGTTAAGTGAGGCCAATGAAGCAATTTTAGAAATTATTAAAGAACTTGAAAAGAAACCAATTATTATTAAAACTTTAAATACAAGAGTTGATACAGCAAGAGATTTAGTTTTTAAACTTTATAATACTACGAAATCGATTATTCATAATGCTTATTTTGCCGAAAATTTAATTGTTTATGCTAATAGATATAGAAATTTATCTAGTGAAGTTAATAAAGGTCTTAATAGAGCTGAGATACTTTTCTATAAAGGTAATTATGATGCTTCTTTAAAAATGGTTTTAGATATATTAGATAAAATAGAACCTGGTATTAAGAGTAAGTTTAATAAAGAATTAGCTATTAATTGACATTAAGGGAAATTTATGATATAATCTCTTTCAGTTTTAGGGGGGATTAGTGTGATTTCATTAATTTTACAATTTTTAGCTGCCTATATGGTACTTAATTTTGGAGTATCTATAACGTCAGTTGTTTTAGATAAAAAAATAATGAAAGAGTTAAAAGAAAATGGTTTAAAGGATAATATGTATAGTGATTACAATTCTTTCCTTTCCTTTATTACGTATTTTCTTTTAATTGCAGTTAATTTAGGAATTTTAAGTGAAAACTTTGATAAATACATTGATTTTGATTTGTATGTAAAAAAAGGTTTAGCAAATGGACAAATTGAAAGAGTTAATATGATTAAATCATATAGAAAAACAGATGGTAAAGAGGGAGCGTTTGTTCCTAAAAAAGTTGAAAATAAAATGCTTAATAAATTAAGAATGTTGATGGAGAGAATACAAGAGTTATCAACTGTTGAAGGTTTTAAAAAAGTTAATGATATTCTTAAAGAATTAGAAAGTGCAACTTCTATAGATGGAACTGTCTCTGTGTCAGAAGTAAAAAGTTATATTGCAAACTTAGAAAATTATTTATTATTCAATGTTCGTGATATAAATTATATTATAGAATATATTAACAGTAAAAAAATAGATTTAGAAGATAACTTTTTAAATCAAAAAAATAATCCAAGTTTAACTTTAGAAAAACTTGAAAAATTAGTAGAAGTTATTCTTCAAGAAGAAAGTAAAGATTTTAATAAAGAAGAAATTTTAAAACAATTAGCATATTTATATATTTATAAAATATATGAATGTAGAGATACTATAACATTATCTAATTTAAAAGGAACTTTATTTGAACAATTTTTATTAGGTTATGTTAGTTTAAATGTAAAAGAAATGATTATGCAAGGTATTATTGTAGATAATAATATGCCTTTAGATAATTTAGAAACAATTTTGAATTTTCTTAAAAATATGCGATTTGAAGAAGATAAGAAAATTGGTAGTTTAAAAACTAATAATCGAAAATAAAAATAAAAGAAAAAAGAATAAAAGAAAATATTAGAGGAATAAAATGAAGGGTAAAAAGATTATAATATTTTTAATATTTATTATTGGGGTTATTCTGGCTTTAAATGGTATTATATTAACTATATCTTGTAATAAATTAATTAAAGATTATAGTAATAAAACTTATAAAAATACTTATATAAATGGTGAAGATATTTCTGAATTAAAATATAGTGATTTAGATAAGAAGTTAGAAGATTTGAAAAACCTAATTTTAGATAAAAATATTATATTCTTTTTTAATGATAAAGAAGTTACTTTAAAGTTAAAAGATTTAGAACCAATTATTGATGTTCCTGAAACAATTAGTAAAATAAAAGATCGTAATAAGAAAATTACGTTTTTAGATAAAGTAAAATTATTAAATGATAAAAGTAAATTTTATTATAACTTTGTTATTAGTTTTCCAAATATAGAAAATATTAAAAGTAGATTAGAACAAGAATTTAATGTTCAAACTTTAGATAGTAAATTAGTTGTTAATGAAAATCATGAGTTAATTTTAGAACAAGGTAATGATGGTTTTCAATTAGATTATGAAAAAACACGTGATAATTTAGAAAAGTATTTACAGAAAATATTTAATTCTAATAGTAAAATTAGTGATAAAGAATATAGAGTAGAAGTTTTTGGAGAAGTTCTTTTAAAAAAGGAAAGTAATATAGAAACAATTAATAAAAAAGTATCTAGTTATTCTACATCTTTTGTAAGAGCAACTAATCGTGGTTATAATATTGAACTTGCAGCTAGTAGATTAAATAAAACAATTATAGAACCTGGAGAAACATTTTCTTTTTTAAAAGTAGTTGGACCTTATTCATGTGCAAATGGTTATAAAAGTGCTCCTGCTCAAAATAGTTCTGGATATGCTTGTGGTGGAGGAGTTTGTCAAGTTTCAACAACCTTATATAATGCTCAATTATTAGCAGGACTTGAAACAGTTGAAAGACAAAATCATGGAGAGGCTGTTGCTTACGTACCACGTGGTTTGGATGCAACGGTTTATAGTACTTACACAGATTATAAATTTAAAAATCAATATGACTACCCTATTTGTATTGTTTCTTATGTTTTGAATGATAAATTATATATTGATATATGGACTAATGAAAATGCTTTAGGAGGAAAAACTTATCAAGTTACTTCTAAAAGATTAGCAAATGGTGGTTATGCTGCTTATTTATTAGTATACGAAAATGATAATTTGTTAGAAACAAGATATCTTCATACGAGTTTTTATTCTAATTAGAAAAATTACACTAGGTAGTTAGTGTTTTTTTCTTGATTAATTATCAATAATTTGTTAATATTAATGTCTGTTAGAGAGGTTTTTATGGTTTATTTAGATTATAGTGCTACAACTCCTGTAAATCCTGAGGTTTTAAAAAGTTTTGAAAAAGTAGTTAGAGAATATCCTGGTAATGCTAATTCTTTACATAAATTAGGGATGAAATCGTTTCATTTACTTGATGCTAGTTGTAAACAAGTAGCTAGTTTAATGGGTGTTTCTAAAGAAGAAGTAATTTTTACAAGTGGGGCAAGTGAAGCTAATAATTTAGCTATTGTTGGAACGGTTTTAAAATATAAAAATCGTGGTAAACATCTTCTTACAACGAAATTAGAACATTCAAGTATATTAGAAACAATGGTGTTTTTAAAAACTTTAGGTTATGAAATTGAATATATTAATCTACTTCCAAACGGTAAAATTGATTTAAATGATTTACAAAATAAATTACGTGATGATACTCTTCTTGTAAGTATTCATCATGTAAATAGTGAAATTGGTATAAAGCAAGATGTAAATGAAATTGGAAAAATATTAAAACAATATCCAAAAGTAATTTTTCATGTTGACGGAACTCAAGCAGTTGGTAAAATTCCAGTTTCTTTAGAAAATATTGACCTTTATTCTTTTTCTTCTCATAAGATATATGGATTAAACGGAATAGGTGCTTTAATAAAAAAAAGGCCTATTGAATTAGAGCCAATTATTCATGGAGGAAAAAGTCAAACGATTTATCGAAGTGGAACTCCAACTCATGCCTTATCTGCAAGTTTTGCCAAGGCTTTAAAATTAGTTTTAGAGGATTTTGATAATAAATATAATTATGTTTTAAAATTAAATAAAAGAATAAGAGAATTTTTAGAAACAATGAATGATATTCATATAAATAGTCCTATTGATAGTATTCCTCATATATTAAATATAAGTGTTAAAGGGATAAAACCAGAGACTATTTTGCATGCACTTGCTGAAAGTGATATATATATTTCAACCAAAACAGCCTGTTCAAGTGATAAATCTTTATCTTTAAGTGTTTTAGAATTAACTAAAAATGCTGATTATGCAAGAAGTTCGATTAGAATTAGTTTATCTTTTTTAACAAAAGAAGAAGATATTGATTATTTTTTAAAAGTTTTTAAAGAAAAAATAAACGAATTAAGATTTATGAAAGGGGAATAATATTAATGAATAGAGTTATTTTAATAAAATATGGTGAACTTACTACCAAAAAAGGTAATAGGAAAATATTTATTAATACGTTGTATTCAAATATTTTAAAAAAACTAAAAGATCTTGATGTAAATATTTCTAAGGATATGTCACGTATGTATATAGAATATGATAGTACTAATCAAGAAATAATTTTAAAAAAAATTGGAGAAATTTTTGGAATACATGCTTTTTCTATTGCTTATAAAACAGAAACTAATATAGATGCTCTTAAAGAAATGCTAAATTTGGTTTTAAAAGAAAATCTTGATTTAGAAAAAAACTATACTTTTAAAGTAGAAACTAAAAGAAGTGATAAGAGTTTTTCACCTAATTCTTTGGAATGTAATTATATATTTGGAGAACATATTTTAAAGAATTTTCCTAATTTGAAAGTTAATGTTCATGATTATCAAGTATTAGTAAATGTTGAGATAAGAAAAGATTATTCATATATTTATTTAAATGAATATACTGGTTTAGGTGGATATCCTGTTGGAACTCTTGGACATGGTTTATTAATGTTATCAGGTGGAATTGACTCTCCTGTTGCTGGATATTTAGCCATAAAAAGAGGTATAAAACTTAATTTAGTTTATTTTGAAGCAATTCCTCATACATCACTTGAGGCTCGTAATAAAGTTATAGAACTTGCTAAGAAATTAGCGATTTATGGTGGTGATATGAAATTAATTGTTGTTCCTTTTACTAAACTTCAAGAAGAAATCTATAAAAAAGTTCCGGGGAATTACTCTATTACTATTATGCGTCGAATGATGTATCGTATTATGGAAAAACTTACTAAAAGATTTAAAGCACTTGCTATTATTAATGGAGAGTCGGTTGGACAAGTTGCAAGCCAAACTTTAACAAGTATGAATGTTATAAATAGTGTTACTAATATTCCGGTTATAAGACCTGTTGCTTGTTTAGATAAATTAGAAATAATTGAAATAAGTAAAAAAATAGATACTTATGATATAAGTATTTTGCCTTATGAAGATTGTTGTACAATTTTTGTTCCTAAGCATCCAATTATAAATCCTAATTTAAATCAATGTTTAGAAATGGAAAAAGAATTAGATTATGAAACTTTAATTGCCGAAATTCTTGATAATTTGTTAGTTATAAATATAAGTTCATCAATGGAAAATATTTATGAAGATATATTATAAAGAAGGAAAAAATTACCAATAGGTAGTTTGTATAAAATTTAGTATTTTTCACATTCTATTAGTGTGGAGGTGAAACAATGAACTCAAGTTCAAATAAAGACTCTTTAAAAATGAGAGTACCAGGAGCTAAACAAGCTATTGATAAAATGAAATATGAAATAGCTAGCGAATTTGGTGTTAATTTAGGACCAGATACTACTTCTCGTGCTAATGGTTCAGTAGGTGGAGAAATTACTAAGAGATTAGTACAAAGTGGATTAAATCATTTAAGCGGTACTAACAGCCAAAATTATTAATTTAAACGTTAGATGTTTAAAACTAGTTTCAAGTATGAGACTAGTTTTTTTATCAACATAAAAAGTGGATAAAATTTTAATTGTATATGAAAGATTAAAAAAAATAAAATAAAAAAGGGAATTTAGTTTTAAAAGAAAATTTAAGATTAATTGAAAAAAGTACTATAAAAGAAATAATGAAAAGAAAAAGGATTAAAAAGGATGAATTTAAAAGAAGAAATAAGAAGAAAAGGTAAATAAAAAAGTATTGAAAAGGTAAATTCAAAAATTTGAAAGAAAATTCGCTTAATCAAGGATTTTTCTTGAATATTTATATCAAAAGGTCACTTCTTGTCATATCTATTTTTTTATAGTATAATGTTAAATGGAGATGTGTTATGTACGAATATAAGAAACATGAAAGGTTTATTATACATAGTTATAAACATAATGGTAATATTCACAGAGCATGGGATGAAGCAATCTTACTTGATGATTGTGGTGAATATTTAGTATTCGGTAATGACAGGACAAAGGTTTTAGAATCTGATGGAAGAAGTTGGAGAACTAAAGAACCTGCAATAATGTTTTTTTATAAAAATAAGTGGTATAATGTTATAGGTCAATTGAAACAAGATGGTATATATTACTATTGTAATATGGCTTCTCCATTTATTTTGGAAGATGGAGCAATTAAGTATATTGATTATGATTTGGATTTGCGAGTATTTCCTGATGGAGCATTTAAAGTATTAGATCGTGGTGAGTATAAGTATCATAAGAATAAGATGCATTATCCAGAGGCAATTGATGCAATTTTAAAAAGTGAACTTTCGGATTTAATTGAACTAGTTAGAAAGAAAGTTATTCCTTTTGATAAAAAAACAATAGAATACTATTATAATATATATAATAAAGTAAAAGGAGAAATCACTAATTAAGGTGATTTTTTTGTTTACTTATATATTAAGATTAAAAAATTAATTTGTTTATTAAAAATAAGTATTTTTTTTAATAATGTGCATAGAATATAAAGAATTAAAAAATTATTGTAAAGAAATGTCAAATATATTGTTTTAAAAAATATAATTTGATACATTAATTAAGCAACCGAATGATTTTCTTAATTTAAAAAATAAAAAAATTAAAAAAATTAAAAAAATTAAAAAAAGTTGTTGACAAAGTAATTTGGCTTTGTTATATTAGATAGCGTTGTTTGAAAAAAAGAAGTTTTGAGACAAAGTTTAATGATGAAAAATGTATTAAAAAAAGTCGAAAAAAATGAAAAAAACTGTTGACTAAAAAAATCATTTGTGATATTATTAAACAAGTTGCTTGACTTTGGGCAAACGACTTAAATTGTCAAATAAATGTCATTTAATAAAAAAAGTGTTGACTTTGATTTGATAATTTGTTATATTACTTATGCACTTTGCAAAAGAGTGCTGAGATATGATCTTTGAAAACTGAGCAAAACGTCAATTTTAAGCTAGGAAACAAAATCGAAATAAAATAATTAAAATAAAATTTTTTGAGAGTTTGATCCTGGCTCAGGATGAACGCTGGCGGCATGCCTAAGACATGCAAGTCGAACGAAGTGACC
>CANRGW010000037.1 GCA_947630205.1 uncultured Bacilli bacterium | reverse complement strand
CTATACACCAGATGAGTGGAATAATGATGTATATGCAAGTGTAAAAGTAAATGTTAAAGGGGATTTCATTGAAAAGTCGAGAGATTTAAGACCTTTACCAGAAGATTTACCAACAAATTTATTAGAAAGAATAAAAAACTAGCATATTATAGAGATGGAGAAACTATAGAGTTAGATGTAACAGATAAAAGCAATGTAAAAAAATGTGATAGTGTAGAAGCATGTGCAGGAAAAACAATCGAATATAGATATAGTGGAGCAACGGCTAACAACTATATATACTTAACAAGTAATACAAACGCCAAAGAAAAATGGAGAATAATCGGAATATTTGAAGACGATACAGCAGGACAATATGTCAAGATAGTAAGAGATGAGGTATTACCAGAAAGTTATTTACCAGCAACATTCAAAGCAAGTGATGGAAATACATATACAATACAATATACAAGTACAAAATATTATGCATACTGGAATAGATTAAAAGGTGATAGTTCAGATAAAAACAATTGGCCAACAGCCGGATTGAAATATTATTTAAATGCCGAACAAGAAACAGGAGGTACTGGACATGGATATTTATATTATCTATCAAGTGATGTGAAAGATAAACTAGTACCAGTAAAATATTATTTAGGAACAGTACATACACATAGTGCTCCATATGATACACCAAAGCAAGCCTATGCGCATGAAAGAGACGTCGAAAGTTGTGTCGGAGGAAAAGGAAGTTCAAGTGACCCTAAGAGCGAAAGTTCAGGATGTCATGTATGGTCCGGAAATGATGCAACATGGTATGCGAATGATGAAAATGATAAGAGTCTAGTAAGTTTTATGTATCCAAGTGATTATGGATTAAGTGCAATAGATACGAATTGGGATAAGTCATTAAATGTAGGAAGTTCAGCAGAGGGATTTGAAGATGCAGCAGTAAATGGAACATCATGGATGTATAGTACAATGAGTGATGCAAAAAGTAGATATTCATGGATGCTTTCCCCTTCGTCTTACGGTTCTTTCTATGTGGCTTACTGGAGCGACTACGGCGGTGTGCTCGGGAACGGCGACGTTTATAGCTACGGCTACGGCGTTCGGCCAGTCCTTTCTCTTTCTTCATCAACAAATTGGATTTCAGGAGATGGCACTAAAGAAAATCCCTATAAAATCATTGCTGATTAATAACAGTATTTAAGAAGATTTATCGCCTTGATAAATCTTTTTGCTTGTAATAAATATAAAAATACTTTATAATAAAAGTATAAATTGAGGTGGATTATGGAAGAGGGACGAGAAAAACTTAGTATTACGGAGAATGCTATTAAAAAACAAAAGAAAATTTTAATAATTGCAGTATTTTGTATTATAACTTTGTTTGCTGGAACAAGTTATGCTTTACTTACTAACTTTGATACAAGCGATACCTTTATTGAATTTTCTGAAAATGATAAAAGTATTAAAGTTAATAAACTTAAAAGTATTAAATTAAATAAAATTTCTAAAGAAGAAGATTTAGAAAAAATTAAACCTATTGTTTTGACATTTACTAATAATGGAAATGTTGATATAGATAAATATATAGTTAAATTAATTAATGATAAAGATATTAAAGTAAAATATATGGTTAGTACAGATTTAGGTGTTACTTATGGTGATGCGAAAACTTTAGATGAAAATATTTATACAGGAAGTAATTTAGAAGTTAAAAAATCCAAAACTATTTATTTAAAAGTATGGGTTGATGCTATTGAAAAAATACCAGAAGATAGTCTTGACGTAAACATCCAAATTGTGTTATAAAAAATATTTTCTTATTTAGTAAGGGTTTCCAAAAGAGTTTGTTAAAATGTTGCAATTGCAACATTTTTTTGTTCTGAAAAAACATATAATTAAATTAAGATAGGAGATTAAATAAAAAGAATATGTCTTTTTGTGTAATCTTTATTGTTCAATAGAACAAAAAAATATATAATGAAATTAGGAGGAGTTTATGAAAACAGATGTATGTAAAAGTGATACTTTAAAAGTAATAAAAAGAGATGGAAAGAAAGTTAATTTTAATGAGGATAAAATAGGTCTTGCTATTAAAAAAGGATTTGATAGTATTAAAGAAGAAAAATATACTCCTGAGGATAGTAGTTTAGTTTATAAAAAAGTAATTGAAGATATAAATGAAAACTATCATGATATGAAAACAATTAAAATTGAAGATATTCAAGATTTAATCGAACATTATTTAAGAGAACTAGGCTATGCTGATGTTTTAGAAAGTTTTTCTAGTTATCGTGAGACAAGAGCAAAATCAAGAAGTATGTTTATTGAAAGACAACATAAACTTATTAAGGCAATTGAGGGATTATCTTTAAAAGATGCTAAAGATGAAGACTTAAAAAGAGAAAATGGTAATGTAAATGGTGATACAGCAATGGGAACAATGCTTCAATATGGAAGTACTATTTCTAAAGAATTTTCTAAGTCATATTTCATTAAAAAAGAATTTTCTGATATGCATGACTCTGGTATGATACATATTCACGATATGGATTTTTTACCAATGGGAACAACAACTTGTTGTCAAATTGACCTTTCTAGTTTATTTGAAAAAGGTTTTTCAACGGGACATGGTTTTTTAAGAACTCCTAATAGCATTATGAGTTATGCAGCCCTTGCGGCTATTGTTATTCAATCTAATCAAAATGACCAACATGGTGGTCAAAGTATTCCTGCCTTTGATTATTATATGGCACCTGGTGTTGTTAAAAGTTTTAGAAAAGAATTTAAGAGTTTACTTTTTGACTATTTAGAGTTAATGGGTTATGATGTTTTCTTAAAAATGGATGCTATTGAAAAAGAAATTAGCAAAATTAAAGAAGTTAATTTTAATATGGAACAATTTGAAAAGTATTTTCATGGTAGTAGTGAAGTAGAACGTTTATTTAGAAAGGCTCACAAGAAAGCAATTATTAAAGTTGAAAAATTAACCTATCAAGCCATGGAGTCATTTATTCATAATTTAAATACAATGCATTCAAGAGCAGGAGCCCAAGTACCATTTTCATCTATTAATTTTGGTACAGATACAAGTTTTGAAGGAAGAATGGTTACGAAGAACTTTTTACTCGCTTTGGAAGCAGGACTTGGTAATGGAGAAACACCAATATTCCCAATTTCTATCTTTAAAGTTAAAGATGGTGTAAACTACAAAGAAAAAGATCCTAATTTTGATTTATTTAAGTTATCTTGTAAAGTAAGTGCTAAAAGATTATTTCCAAATTTTGCTTTTATTGATGCACCTTATAATAAACAATATTATAAAGAGGGTGATTATAATACAGAGATTGCTTATATGGGATGTCGTACAAGAGTAATTGGTAATGTTGTTGATAGAGATAGAGAAATTGTAACTGGTCGTGGTAACTTGTCATTTACATCTATTAACTTACCTCGTTTAGGTATTAAATATGGTATAGTTAGCAATGAAAAGGCTGATTTAGATGGTTTTTATAAAGAACTTGGAGAAACAATGGATAAAGTTCGTGACCAATTATTAGACCGTTTTGAAATTCAATGTAAAAAGCATGTTTATAATTTTCCTTTTTTACTTGGTCAAGGTGTTTGGATAGACTCTAAAAATCTTAAAGAAAAAGATAATTTAAGAAAAGTATTAAAACACGGAACTTTAACGATTGGCTTTATTGGCCTTGCCGAATGTTTAAAGGCTTTAACTGGTAAACATCATGGAGAAAGTAAAGCAAGTCAAGAATTAGGTTTAGAAATTATTAAATTTATGCGTGAAAGATGTGATAAATATACAGAAGATATGAAACTTAATTTTTCTTTAATAGCAACACCTGCTGAGGGCTTATCAGGAAGATTTACGGCTATTGATAAATCAATTTATGGAGTTTTACCTGGTATTACTGATAGAGAATATTATACTAATTCTTTCCATGTTCCGGTTTATTATAATACAACGATTGCTAATAAAATAAAGTTAGAAGCACCATATCATGCCTTAACTAATGGTGGTCATATAAGTTATATTGAATTGGATGGCGATTTGACTGAAAATGTTGATGCTTTCATGAAAGTTATTCGTTTAATGAAAGAAGCGGGTATTGGTTATGGAGCCGTTAATCATCCTGTTGATAGAGATCCAGTGTGTGGTTTTACAGGTGTAATTGGAGATATTTGTCCAGGATGTGGTAGACGTGAAACAGATGGGGTAAAATTTGAAAGAATACGGAGAATTACTGGTTATCTTGTTGGTACGGTTGATAGATTTAATAATGGTAAACGTGCCGAAGAAAAAGATCGGGTAAAACATACTTTTAAATAATGGAAATTCGTCTTGCCTCAGATATAGAAAGAGATAGTGTTGTAGATGGTCCAGGAATTAGAACCGTTATCTGGACGCAAGGATGTCCCCATCATTGTCCTTTTTGTCACAATCCAGAAACACATTCTTTTGATGGAGGAAAATTAGTTCCTGTTGAAGAAGTAATAGAAGAAATTTTTAAAGGAGAAATCCAAGATGGCATTACTTTTTCGGGAGGAGACCCAATGATGCAGCCAATTCCTTGTACCGAAATTGCTAAAAAATGCAAAGAACGAGGTTTAAATATTTGGTGTTATACAGGTTTTTTGTTTGAAGATTTATTGAAAGACAAAGACCGTTTAGAATTTTTAAAATATATTGATGTTTTAGTTGATGGAAGATTTGAAAATGCTTTAAAAAGTTATTCAGCCAAGTTTCGAGGTTCAACTAATCAACGTATTATAAATGTAAAAGCATCTTTAAAAAAGAAAAAGGCTGTTTTAGTTCGTGAATATATAATTAAAGAGGGGAATAAATAAAAAATTCCTCTTTTTTGTGCTATAATAAATATATGGAAACAAATAAAATAATAAAAGAATATTTAGATTATTTAAAATATAATAAAAATTACAGTGCTAAAACAATATTAAATTACGGTTTAGATTTAGAAGATTATTTTCTCCTTTTAGAACAAGAAAATCTTGATTATCGTGAGGTTACTTATGATATTTTAATGAATTTGTTTAAACATTTTGAAGAAAAAGGTTTGAAAGGAAAAAGTGTAAGTAGACATATAAGTTCTATTAAAGGTTTTTATAAGTATTTAGTTTTAGAAAATAAAATTGTAAATAATCCTTTTCTTTTTGTATCATTACCTAAAAAAGAAAAAAAGTTACCAAGATATTTAAGTTACGACGATTTATTAGAAATATTTCATAATTTAGAAATAAAAACACCTTATGATTTAAGAGATAGACTTATTCTAGAACTTTTATATGCAACAGGGGTTCGGGTTTCGGAATTAGTAGAAATTAAAGAGGAAGATATTGATTTTAATAATCAAAGTATCCTAGTATTTGGTAAAGGTCGGAAAGAAAGAATAGTTTATTATAATGATATTGTTCGGGATTTATTAAAAAAGTATCAAAATGTATACATGGAATTAAATAAAAAAAGAAGTAGTTATTTATTTTTAAATCATCAAGGAGATAAGTTAACAACAGCAGGTATTAGTTATATAATTAATCAAATTATTAAAAAGATAAGTTTTAATAAACATGTAACTCCTCATATGTTAAGACATTCTTTTGCAACTCACTTATTAAATAATGGTTGTGATTTATTAACTGTTCAAGAATTGCTTGGTCATTCTTCTGTTTCAACAACCGGTATTTATACACATGTAACTTTAGATGAAGTTAAAAAAGTTTATAATAATTGTCATCCACGAGGTGAAAAAAAGAGTTAATCATCTATATTAATAGGAATAGACTTTAACTCTTCTTTTATTTTATCTTCTTCTTTTATAATAAGGAAATAGAGCATTGTTGCTTTAAGTTCAAATTTTAAAACTGGGGAGTCAATATCTTTATAGTTCGTAATAATAGGAATATCTGGATAATTTTTTATCTTTTTTAAATATTCTCGACCTTTTTTATTAAATCCTAAAATTCTAATGTAATCAATATCTAAATCTTTATTTTCTTTTTTTAAATTTAAAAGGATATGTAAACACATTCTATTTAATCTTGTATAAGTATATCTTTTCGTTTTAATGTTTTCTAATAACTCTTGATAAGTTTTAGATTTATAAATAAATTTTTTAATACGTTTATCAATACCTTCTTTAACATCTAAGTAATCTTCTAAATTATTTATTTCATTTATAAGTTTATATTTTAAAAGATAGAAATAGTTATCTAAATAATTGGCTTTAATATGTAAAAGTTTTAAAGTTTCAAGAGGTACATGGTTTTTAATATCAACACCATCTAAATAGGCTTTTCTAATACTAGTTGCACTTGATATGTAACTTCCTAATTCTTGACTTAAATATTCATTCGTTCTTTTAATAGTTATCGGTTTAATTTTAAAATCATTTAACATGATAGCCTTTATATAACTAATTGCTAGTAAATCATTAGAATAACTAATTGTCGTTCCGGTTAAATCATATAAGGCTTTAGCAACACTTGCAGGATAATTATTTCCAAGATTAAGAAATTTTTTAACTAATTCATCATATTCTGTATTATAAAGCATTGTTCTAGCAATATTTTTAAAAATATCAATATCATCAGTTTCACTTCCAAAGACAAGATAATCCATATCTAATTGTTCAAGTAAATAAACAGCATGACTTGCAAAGACATCGGCTGATTGTGTTGCAAAGACAAAAGGAAGTTCAACTACTAAATCAACTCCATATTTTAAAGCAAGTTTAGTTTTATCCCATTTAGTTAAAAAAGAAATTTCTCCACGTTGAGTAAAACTTGAACTTAAAACAACTGTAATAAAAGAATTAGGAAACATTTCTTTAATTCTTTTTAAATGATAAATATGACCGTTATGAAAAGGATTGTATTCACATATAATACCAATTTTATCCATGCTACCACCTAGTTTAATTATACATGAGTTTTCTTATTTATTCAAATTTTAGATATGATATTCAAAAAATTTACAGATAATTGTAAAGATTTTTCTTAATTTTAAAGAATTTAGATTATATAGAAAGTTTTTAAAGAATGCAAAAAAGGCTTGTAAAACCAAATTTTATTTGCTATAATACAATGGAATGACTGGGAGGAGGAGAATTTATGGCGAAACTTGGAAATAGACAAAGAAAAACTCTAGTATGTACTGAATGTAATGAAGAAAATTACCGTACTGTAAAAAATATTAAAAATACAACAGACCGTTTAGAATTAAGTAAATATTGTAAGAGATGTCAAAAACATACGGTACATAAAGAAAAAAAATAAAATAAATAGGTGATAAAATGATAAATGTAAATGATTTTAAAGTAGGAATGACCATTCAGTATGAAGGAAATATTTATACTGTTTTAGATTTCCAACATGTAAAACCAGGAAAAGGTGCGGCTATTGTTAAAGCTAAACTTAAGAATTTAAGAACTGGTTCTATTGCTGAATATACATTTAATGCTGGGGTTAAAGTTGAAGCAGCAAGAATAGAGAAAAAACCAATGCAATTTTTATATTCTATGAATGATACTTATTATTTTATGAATATGAATGATTATGACCAAATTGAACTTTCTAAAAGTGTTATTGGTGATGATGCTAAACTTTTAAAAGAAAATCTTGATGTTGATATTATTTTCTTTGAAGGAGAAATGTTAGGAATGAATTTACCTGATAAAATTGCTATGAAAGTAGTACATACTGAACCTGCTGTAAAAGGAAATACAACATCAACGGCTATGAAAGATGCAACTCTTGAAAGTGGTTTAGTAGTAAAAGTTCCAATGTTTATAGAACAAGATGAAATGGTTTTAATTTCAAGTAAAGATGGAAAATATGTCTCTCGTGCATAGTTTCTTTTTTTATAAAAATAATTAGAATAGGAATTTTTTAATAATTTTAAGTAAATAATTTAATATTAAAGAAAAATTAAAGTCTTTTATTCGACAAATTTAGATATCTTAATAAGTTAGAATTAAGATGGTGATTTTAATGAGAAGATTTTATATTTTTAGTATAAGAGAAGAGTTAATGACTTTATATAAAGAAAATCCAAGTAATTTATATAAAATATTGGATGGAATATATAAAATGTCGCCTAATGATTTAACATATGGTTATAATTTATTTAAACAGATCTGTATTCCTATAGATACTTTATTTCTTAATAATAATTTATATTTAAAAATGCATAATAACTTAGTATATACCAAAATTGATGATGAACATATAATTAACAATCTTTATAAAGATGAAGTAAGTATTTTAAAAATCAAAAAAAGTCATTTAGTTTTAGATTGTAATAATTCCTATTCCAGTTTTTTTAATTTTCTTAATACCTATCATGGAAATATGTTTGTCTGTGATTTTCAAAAAGAAGATTATTTCTTTTTAAGTGATATTGAGTTAATTGTTGAATAATTGACATAATTTAAAAAATAAATATAATATTTAAAGGTGATTTAAATGACTTCTGTAAATGTACTAAAATTAGAGATTTTTAAAATTAAAAAGATGTTAATAAAAAATATAGTATTTTTCAAAGAAAACTTTTTACTTTTAAATGAGGTTAAATTTTATGAGAAAGTATAAAATAGAATATTATTTAAAGAGAAGTGCTAAATTAAGAGAAATCTTCGATGATAGAATTATTGGTAATAAATTTTTAATTGATAGAAATATAGAAGCAAGAAGGATTAGTACTGAAACAGGAGTACCTTTTGAAGAAGTTTATGTATATTTGGCTAATTGGTATAAATTAGGTAATGATTGGTATAATGTTAAAATATTTGATGATTATCTTGAAGGTTTTATAAATGCTTTTTTAGGTGAATTAATTTCTAATTATTTTGGACTTTTAAGTGCTCATTATGAAAGTGCTAAAGTAATTTTATTAGATGGAAAATATTCGATAGGTGTTTGTTCTAAAAACTTTTGTGAACCTAATTTTACTTATCGTATGAAAGATGATTATGGTATTCCTAATTTAGGAAATATTTATAATATAGAAAATATTCGAGATTATTTAGATAGGGATTTGGATTGTCAAGAACTTATCCAAGATTTAAAAGCACTATTTGTTCGGGATTATTTTGCTGGAGAAGTAGAACGGGGAAGCGATATTATGTTTAAAGAAAATAATGCTAGTATTTCTTTAGCCCCTCTTTATGATTATGAATATTCTTTTAATGATGCTGCTAGTTATTTAGAATATCAAAATAAATTAGGAATATTAAATATAAATGATGGTAAAACTTTAGATTTTTTAAGAAGTGATGATTATTTTCAATTATTATTTAGTAAACTTTTAGATATTAAGATAAAAGACTTTTTAGAATATGTTAAAGATACTATAAAAGTAATAATACCTGATATGTTTGAGAAAAGTATTTTAAATAGAGAAGAAAAAGTAAAAAAGATTGTGCGAGAGCGAGTAGTAAAATAAATTTAATTTTCAAAAAAAAATCGTGAAAGATTTTTTTATTTTGGTAAGTTTTTCCTTTAAAAAAGATATTTTTGGTCTATATCTTAAATATTAACATATTCTTTAGTGAATGAGAAAGGGAAGTGTATATGGACAAAAAAGAAATAATAAGAAATATTGCTATGCGTTCGGGTGGTGATGTTTATTTGGGTGTAGTTGGAGGTGTTCGAACTGGAAAAAGTACTTTTATTAAAAAGGTTGTTGAAACTTTAATTGTTCCTAATATTGAAGATGAATATGAAAAAAAGAGATGTTTAGATGAAGTTCCTCAAAGTGCAGCCGGGAAAACGGTTATGACAACTGAACCTAAGTTTGTTCCTAATAATGCTGTTGATATTAAGTTAGATGATTTTTCTTGTAAAATTCGTTTGATTGATTGTGTTGGTTATATTATTGAAAATGCTAAAGGAATAGAAGATGAAAATGGACCAAGAATGGTTAAAACACCATGGTATGATGATATGATACCTTTTTCAGAAGCAGCCGAGATTGGAACAGAGAAAGTTATTAAAGAACATTCAACAATTGGTATTGTAGTTACAACGGATGGTTCAATAGGGGAATTTGATAGAAATGATTATATAAGTGCGGAAGATAGGGTAATAAGTGAATTAAAAGAATTAAATAAACCTTTTATTGTTGTTTTAAATACAACTCATCCTAAGTTGCCTGATACAATTAAAATAGCAGAAGAAATCAAAGAAAAATATAATGTACCTGTTAAAACTATTTCTATTGAAACAATGCAAGAACATGATATGTATGATATTTTACGAGAAGCCTTATATGAATTTCCAATTTTAGAAGTTAAAATAAAACTTCCAGATTGGATAGCCGTTTTAAAACATAATCATCCTGTTAAAAAGATTTATATTGATAAAATAAGAGAAAGTGTTATTGAAGTAGATAAATTAAGAGATGTCGATAATATTACTAAACATTTTATAGAAATTCCGGAAATTGAAAATATAGAAGATTTATATAACATTGATTTTCCTAATTTAATAATAACAGATGATGA